>JAIBAQ010000126.1 GCA_019695095.1 Candidatus Hydrogenedentota bacterium | reverse complement strand
ACGCTTGGGCCACGATGCCGCTGCCTTCAAGCAACAGGCCCGCGAACTGCTGCTCCAAGACGCTGAAGCGTGCCGAAATGCCGCCGACTACTTCGAGCAACTCAAGGCCAGCGGCGACGACCGGCGAATGGACCGCGATTGGGCAGGCTTGTATCGCAAGAAGGCGGAGGCGATTGATGCGTATTTGAAGTAGGCCGTTTCCGAAGACACTACTATATCTTCCTTTGGCTTGAAATTCTTTTGCTGTGTTTCGTGTGTTTCGTAGTCGACCCATCTGGTTGCGACTACGCGGCGCCGATATACGCCGCGAGAGGAACCACGTTCACGTTCTTCGCAAGGGCATAGCGCTTTAAGCCCGGATAGACGCCGTGCAATTCGTCGAGCTTCAGATCGGCAAGCGCGATGCGCATGGATGGTGTGAGGGCAGGAGCGTCGGCGCTTTCACCTGCCGCTTGCCAAAGTTCTCATACCATGGAGGCCGCGGGCGCACCATGAAGATCCCGCAGTCAACGCGGGATTTTCATGGTACCCTTAAACTCTCCATCCCCCGATTCTCGATCCAGCGCGGTCAACGCACCAGCATCGAACATCTCATCTTGGCGCCTTTGTGGCGCACCCCCCCGGAGACTCCGCCACCCTGAAGTGTGAAACATTCACAGATTCTGCTTGACGCGCGTCGCCATGTGTGATACTTTCACACATGGCGACGTACAAATGGAGCAGACTATGCCGGAACTCAATGAAAACGAACTGGAAGCGATGCGGGTCTTGTGGGAGAAGGGGCCGTCGAAGCCCTCGGATATTCAGGAGGAGTTTGCATGGCCCATCGAAAACGCGACGCTTCGGTCGGTTCTGCGCGTCTTGGTGGAGAAGGGGCATGTGTCGCGGCGCAAGGAAGGCAAGGCGTTCGTTTACCGCGCGCGCAGTTCCCAGCGCGGCATCCTCGCGTCGATGGCGCGCATGATGGCGCGCGTGTGCTGCGGCGGCGATCCAGCCCATCTCATCGCCCAGTTGATTCGCATGGAGAAGCTTTCCGACGAAGAGCTACTGAACTTGCGCAGGATTGCGAACGAGAGTAACTCAATGCCGCGCAAGCGCAGATAAGGAGGCGGTATGCAGTCCTTGTTCGAGTATTCGACTGGGCTTCCGATCATGGCATCCATCGCGACCAAGATGACACTGGTATTGGCCGTTGGATGGTTGCTGCATTTCGCACTCACCAGCCGGAATCCGCGATGGCGCGTACTGCTCTGGCGCGGCGTCATGCTCGCATTGATTGCGGTGTTGCCCGCGGAGCTGCTGCTGCCGAGGATTTTGGTGGCGGTTCCGGGATTGGAGACCTGGCGGTCGTTGGGAATTGCGGGGTCGGGAGACCCCGCCATAGCAGAAAGGTCAGGAGACCCTGCCACAACGATAACTCCCGAGAACCCTGCCGCGACGGAGAGCGCAATTTCGGAATCAACTGACGGGAGTTGGAATCAAGGAACTAAAGACCTGACGTCCTTGTGGACAGAGACTCATTCTACTCACATCGTGTTCATCGCGTGGTTTGCGGTAACGTCTATCCTGTTACTGCGCTCTACCTACGCAGCGGTTGCCCTTCGTCGTCTTCTGGCAGAAACGGAGTCGGCACCCGCACCGTTGCGAAGGCTGCTGGACGACGTGGCGCATTCGCTTGGCGCACCCCGCAACGTCCAACTGCGGATCACGCCTCGACACGTGTCGCCCTTCTTGACGGGGATTCTGTTTCCCGCGATTATGATTCCATCTCGGATGGTTTCCGGCAAGCACGATGATCTGCGGGCCGTGTTCGCGCACGAACTGGCTCACGTGTGCACGCGTGACCCGCTGTGGATGACCGTCGCGAAACTGCTCTCTTCCCTGCTTTGGTTCCATCCCTTCGCGTGGCGGCTTCGAGCCGCGCACGAATCGGCGTGCGAGTCGGTCAGCGATGGCGTGGCCGCGGATTTCGTCGGCGGTGCGCCGGTGTATACACAGTTCCTGGCCCGCACTGCCCTCGACATGGTGGATGCCGAGCGGTTGGTTTCGGCAGTTCCCGTACTGCGCACCGCAGAGATTACGCACCGTCTCAATCGGCTTCAGCGCGGCATCCGTTGCGCTGCCCTGTCGCGACAGTGGGCGCTTGCGATAGTGTCGCTTAGTGTAGTCATGTTCATGGGTTTAGGCATGTTGAGATTTGCCGCCGCTGAACGACGCGATGGCACATCGCATGCGCGAGATTTCACCCGCCAGACTACCGATTACTTGTTCCCTGATGCAGCGCCGGAATCAGAACTGTCTTTGGGCGTGAAGCAATTCAGCTCGGCGAGAAATGCGATGGACGATATCGCTGCCAAACTGCGCCATGGCGAGACTTTTCCAGATGATGAATATAACAACATCAAAGCAATGCTCACGCAGACGGCAGATGCCTCCGTCGGCGATCCACTTCAACCTTATTGCGAGCGCAGACTTCTTATTCTGGATTGGACGACGGGTAAGTCATCAGCAGAAGAGACAGTAGACCGTCTTCTGCGTTTGGCGGATGCAGCACAATCACCGAGTGCCGCCAACTACGCGCGTGAATTCGCTGGGGCAGTTGCCTTGCGCGAGAAGGACATTGATACGGCGGTGAGCATATTCTCGCAGTTGTCCTCCCCTGATGCCCCCCAGTTCGGTTGGTTTGCGTTCGAATACAGTAGGCGTTACGCAGAGTATATCGACGAATTGACCCAAAAGAGCGATGACGGTCAATCACATACAGAAGACTACGCTCCATCGAAGGCCTTTGCCGACTTCATTGCTGAAGTAATGCTCCCAAAACTCGAGGCGTATGTTGTTGCCGGTTCGACGCGCGATTACGACGGGATTGAATTAGACCAGATTGCTCAGCTTTGGCGCAGGTTACTGGACGATATTCATCATGTACTCGGTTCGCGGACATATCATCTTTCGAAGCGGGCCACGGATGAACTCATGCCACGGGTTCTGGAAGCGTGGAGCGAAGGTCTAACTCTTCTGAGTGCCGAAAAGGGTTGTCGATATACACCGGAGAAAGAGGCCAAAGAGATAGCAAGATATGCAGAGGTAGTCATCCCGCGCATCAAGGCAAGACAGAGTAAATATGAGAAGTCAGTGCAGAACGAATCGGGGGTGACCACGCTCGCTGCAGTCGAACCGGACGTGCATGCTGCGAGCGACACCGCCGAGGGAGCAACGGAGCCAGTTCTGGCCGAGAAGAAATTTTGGCAGGCAAAAGACGTTCCCAAGACCTGGGCCGATGATCTGCAAGTCGGCTCTATGCAACGAGTAGCTGTGCGCGACCTCCCGGATGCCGAAGACAACAACGACGTGGACACCGGTGTCATGAGTCTCGCAGCGGTCCTTACTCATGCTGGGACAAAGGCCGACTACGATACGCTCATGGGCGATTCGGGAATGGCATTCGCCTTTCCAATAGAAGTGAGAGACTCAGGCAAGGTAAGACTCTCGGTAGCTTGTGGCAAACCCTGGGCGCTGGTGCCACGGCTGGAATTTGTGTCGCGGGTTGTGGGGCGTGAGTTCATCACTCGATATGCCTCCGAAAATGAATCGCGGAATGGGAAAAGCCTGATGCAATATTTTGAGACGCAGCTTCTTCCAATCGTGGACGATTCCATTCAACAGAATCTGCCGATGGTTGCTCTGGACTATCCATGTTTCATACTTCTCGGATACTTGCTGAATTTTGAAAACGGGAAGTGCAGTGGGTACATCGCGTTGTCGCCTGCCGCAAATCCGAGCCGTCCATATCCGTTCTATGAGAACATCCTGGGCGTGGTTGCGGTTGGCGCACGGCGCGATCCCATGAATCGTATGGCTGCGGATCGCGATGCTCTGAAATACGCAGTGGCTTTGTTCGATGAAACGGCAATTCCCGCGAGTGGCGCAATGACCTACTTGACCGGACGGAGTGCTTATGAGCGATGGAAGAAGCATCCGCTTGGTCCTGACCAAGATTTTGGACCTGTCCTTCATGGAATATGCCGCCGACGCGAATCCGCGATTGCCTATCTGACCGCAATGGCGTCGCGCCACGACGGAGCAACGAGACGCAATCTCATGACAGCGGTCGATTCGTATCGTGAGTTGTGCGACTTCGCGACGACAGTCTCGTCGAACGCGCCTTCTGCAGCCGACATAGAACGCGTGGCTAAATTGGACGAGAAGTCAGTCAACAGTTTGCGCCTTGCCTCCGGAATAATTGCCACCGCCGAAGAAGATAGGCCATCATCCCCCACGGATTAGACAAAACAACCATTTCAAGATTGGAGAAGATCGCTTGATGCGGTCTACCGTCTGGATGGCGGCGAGACGTGCGGTGCGTGCCTCCGCTGAGTTGCTGTCGTAATCTGTCTAGGCCAAATCCTTCGTCCGCCGGAGGCGAACTCCTAAGAAACGGATCGTGCAGATTTCTTTCGCCCTTACAGGGCTCACGTTGGGTGGGGGACTGGTACCTGGGGTTTCGATTCGCGTTTGGGACGCGAATCTCACCCCAGGCTGGAGTCTGCCGTGCCTACGGCACTCCAGAGAAGAGATCCTGTGAGTCGTTTCGAGTGATTTGCGGTACATGTTGTCCAATGCCAAGCGAAGGCTGTCCGCTCAGCTATTGTTTACAGCACCAAAACCCGCGCGGGCGCGGCGCTGATGGGTGGTCAGTTGCTCGTGTACAAGGACATGGTTGTTCTTAAGCCAGATCCTTCGCCCGCCAGAGGCGGATTCAGGATGACATTCGACGAAACCTCCGAGGAACTGGCATTCTGGGCCGGACTGTCGTCCCGAGCACCCAGACTGTCATCGTGAGCGGACAGACTGTCATCCCGAGCGAAGCGAGGGATCTGGCTTCATACTGGCTGTCGGTTGACAGACGTTTGGTTATAGCCACCCCGCCGGAATCGTTTTAGGAGTATGACACCTCAACTGAGACTGAGCCCTTCACGCCGTGAAGACGGACGTACTCCTTAGCGGCGTCGAAGTCGTTCCATGGTTTGCCGTTGACGGACACGCTTTTGATGGGCGCGCCCTGGGGATGGCGAAGCCGGAGCAGTACGTTCTTCGGAGGTTTACGCGAGGGAATGTCGACAGTGGCGGTAATCCTACCGTTGTCCACATCCGATGCGATTTCGTATGCGAACGTCCCGAAGTGAGTTGGGGCATTCTTAACGGCAATCTTCTTGCCTTGTTCCAACCATGCGCGTGGCGCGGCTCTCGCGGCCCATAGCGAATTGCCTTCTTCCATCACCAATGCATCGCGGAAGTTCTCCATGAACCAACCGGCGGTGCCGTTGTCGGGAGCGCTGCATGGATCGTAGTTGCCGAGATGCCAGTGCTCCCACAGCTTGCCGTCGGCTCCGACCACGGACGCGTAGGCATTCGACCAGAAGCGCAGGAAATTGGGGATATCGTCTTGCAACAGGTAGATGTTTGCGTTGTGTGACGCTTTCGGAAGAATGACAAAGCAGGTCCAGAACCATGCATCCTCCGCGGGAATGCCCTTGGCTGTGCGCGCTTCCACGTTCTTCGCCACGGCGTCCGCGGATGTGCCCATTTCTTCCATTGCATTCAACGTATCGACCATGCGTGAATCGTTTGAGTCGAGCGCCGCGAACGGCTCGGCCAGCGGCAGCGCGCCCATGAACTTGTCACATTCGGGAAACTGAGGCGCGCCGAGTTCAGGGCCGGTCAGTCCCTTGGAATAGGCCATTCGTGGGATGAAGCTGTGAAACATGCCGTCGCGTCCGCGTCTCACGGGCGCGAGCGCGGCTTCGCGTTCGATGGCACGGCGAAGATCTTCGCGAAATGCCTTGGCCTCGGCGAGGTATTTCCTAGCCGCTTTCGAGTCGAAATCCGATAACGCATCGGCAAAGCGTTGCAGCCCTTGCAAGGACAGGGCGTTGTCGACGTAGTACCAGTGCCAGTCGCAACTGGGGATAGCGTAGTCGCCCAGCATGCACGGCGGCATCAGCCCAGCAGCGTGCAGGTTCTTTCGGTTGGGGACGTCCTTCATGTATTGCGTGCGTTGGCGGACGATCCAATCGGCTGCGGCCTGCAGCCGCGCGCGGTTGTGTTGAAACCACTCTCTGTCGCCGGTCAGGAAATAGCGTTCGGACATGGCGAACAGGAGCCTGCCCGTCGAAGCGTGTGTGCCGTCGTGGCTGTACCCCATGTCGTGCCGCATGGACGTGGCTAGCTCCAGCGCACCGTTGCCGTCGGAGTAGTCACCGTCGCTCTTGGCGCCGGGTGCTTCCAGAAAGTGCTGGTAGACTTTGTCTGCTTCGTTATGCAATCCGATCATGTCCATCTCGTGGGCGACGCGGCCCACTTCAAACGCAAGGCCACCCCACATGTGTTTGCCGGTTAGTTGAAATGACGCGGCGCGCCACGCGGCGGTCCAATCGGCGTCAGGCAGTTCTACCTGCATGGGAGGGTCTGCGACTTCGGGGAAAGGCGTGAGAGTGATCCCATCGGGACAGGTCCACAAGCGAACCTCTTGCATCAGTTCTTTCCACGACGAAGTTTCGCTGTGTTCGCGGGTCATGTGCCGAATGCTCTTGAGATTCTTGGCAGCCAGATCCTGCATGTATTGGCGCGCGGTCTGGCCGCTTCCCGCCTTCGTGATGAACACGCCGTGCGCCGGAATCAGCATTGGACCGTCTTCCAGATCGGTCACGCGGAATGTGAAACCCGACTTCTTCGTCCACACGGTGACGCGACTGTCCAACCCTGCTCTCGCGCCCGATGCGTACAGCAGTGGCACGACGATGCCACGCCGAGCGTCTCCGTGCGAGGCAGCCGACTTCCATCTGCAGTCGCCGGACACATCAATTCCGCGGCTGCCGGCCAATGGCGCCAGAGGCCCAACAATCGCGGCAGTAGGTTCCAGCCGCCCGTCGAAGTTTGCCTTCCCCATTCCGGGCATGAATCCCCATTCGATTTCCACATCCATGCGTTTCCACGTACCGATGCTGGGTCCTGTCACGCGAAGCGTTGGCACAGCGCGTATCGTGTCGTCGCAGAATACGGCGACCATTTCGGTCGCAGCGGGAACGTGGACGCTGTAGGAGGAGTCCATATGTGCCGAGGGATCGCTCTTGTAGGTCCAGGTGTGACCGTCGGCGGATAGCGTTGGGTTGCCGAGAATCTGATCGACCGTCCACCCGAACCATCCGAACGAAGTAGGATAAGCTCGCACCTCGACCTGTTCCGGAGATGGGATCGACTGCGCGTCGGCAGGCCAATGAACTTCTACTTGGTAGTCCCCCACTCCGCCGGTCCAGAGCAGGCCAGTCAGCAGTTGGCCTTTGGGCTGTGGAGGAAACGGCTTGAGGAGGTCGGGCATGTCGTAGTAGATGCTCTTCAGTTGGTCTGGTGGAAGCGCAGAAGAGGCCGTGCGATAGATCTTGTCGAGGCGTTCCAACCTGCGAGGGATGAAACAGGCTTCCGGTTGTTCTTGCACTTTGCGGTCTGCACGCCACACGTAGGTCCACGGCGCAAGGTCCACCGGTTGTGATTCAAGCGCGTTCAAATTGGCTATTGTCATGGGCATCGATGGAAGCTGAGCAGCGGGACTTTCCGCCCACGCGAGACCCCACAATAGGCTCATAGCCACAAGACTGCTCATGACATTCACCAACTTCATCGCAGGCACTCCTCGGTTTCGAGCGACGTCTTCCAGACCACGCGGCCATATTCTGGTATAAGCGCGGTTCTCGGAAAACTGTAGTGTCCGGTCAAACGTAAAGGCGCCCGGCAGCAACCACGTGGTGTGTCGCAGACCGGACGCCTCTATCGATGGGATGAGTTTGGCCTATTTGCCTGCGGCGGCCCCGGCCGCGACTTTCACAACCACGAGCAAGCGACCCGACGCATACTTCTGGGCGCTCTTGCTGAAGGTCCAATCCGGTTGATCCCCCGGGCAGTTGCCGATGCCTACATCCGCATCGCGACCGCCTCGATGATTATTGTAGGCGAGGAGTGTAGTTCCTGCTGCGATGTCGTTAATCTGCAGACACCCGTAGCCGATACTGGCATCCGGAGCGATCGTATCGCCGAAGTCGAACTTCTCCTTGCTGGCGCCCGCAATGCCGCGCGCGTTTTCGGGGCCGTAGTTGCACGACCAGAGTTCGATGGCGCCTTTGGATAGGTTACCGTTCGGTACCGCCTGGATGTTGCTCTTAACGACTAGATTGCTGAGGTCCTGCTGGAATCTCGCCTCGGGTGTCGGCACTCCAATCAGGTTGACGTTCTGCGTGAATGGATCCATTTCCGTGTAGACCCACTGTGCGGACCCATCCTGCGCGATGAGCAGCAAGAGATAACCGATGCGTTCGATTGTCTTACCTTCAAACTCTTTGCGGTTATCAACGTCGTATACAACGTTGCCGTTTGAGACAGCAGCCTGGGTTGGGTCAAGGGCGTAGACGACCTGCATGTCGTGGGCCTCGGGCACATAGGCGCGCAACGGACCATCCACCGGCACGGCGCCCGCGCGAAATGCCGATGCGGGAAGATCGGCTTCATTTAACAGATTCGGTTCCGCGATATGGTCCCACGCGAAGCGAACGGCCACAGGTGTCGAGACTCCATTTGCCGTCAGGACGAGGTGAGAGCCCTCGATAGCCGCGTTTGCGGGATGGTACACGCCATCCGGCCCACACAAAGCGAACCACGTAGGCGCGGCGCCGTCGCGTGTCTTGAGCGAACGTGCGTGTTTGAAGTACACGCGCATTTCGTTTCCTTCGACTTTGAAGCGGTCAAAGGTTGGTCCTTCGCATTTGACCCCTTTCCCATAGGTCTTGTTGAGGGCCAACAAGGCAAGCCGTTTGCCCACGTCGTTCTTGTTGCGCGGGTGGATGTCTGACACGTTTGCGATGTCGTTAATAACGGCCATACCCGTGCCAGGAATGCCAAGCGCCGCCGATTGCGCTTCCCAGATTTCCGGAAGTGCCTGCGGGCTGTTGCCGTAGTTGAAGGGCGCCAACTGCACGTAGTAGCAGGCCAGCTTGTCGTCGTTCCACACAGCGCGCCAGCCTTTGATCAGGGCTTCCATCTTGTCGCGATACAACATGCCTTCGCCGCGATTGGACTCGCCCTGATACCAGATGAAGCCGCGGTTCGCGTAGGGCACTAGCGGGGCGACCATGGCGTTGTACAGCGCTGTCGGCGAACCGGAGCCGTTGAGTGTGGACGCGGAGGCGATGGTAGGAAGGGCGGGCGGGAAGGCGCCTGCTTCAAGCGCTTGCTTCGCCGCGGGAATCCACGCTTCCGCCTTTGCTATCGCGTCGCGAAGGGCAGCCTGGTATTCGGCGCTGTTCGGCGTGTTCATGCGAATGTCCGCAAGGATGCCCGCCAGCGAAGGCAATCCTTCGAACCCGACCGGCGGGGTCCACGGTTCGATGCGCGTGCCGCCCCAGCTCGTGTTTACGATTCCGACGGGCACACGGAGCTTTGCCTGCACGTATTTCGCGAAGTAGTAGCTGACGGCGGAGAAGCCTTCGCCGTTGTAGCAGTTGGTCATTGACTCGCTTGTGCACGGGGCCCACGGCGTCAGCCCGCGCACATCGTCAAGCGGTGTTGTGCTGACTTCGCGAAAGATCATCGCGATTCGGATCTTGTCGTTGGCGCACTGGGCCACTTCTTGCTCCCAGTTGTCCGTATTCTTGATGCTCCATTGCATATTAGACTGGCCGGAAGCGAACCAGACTTCGCCGATTAGGATATCTTTCAGAACAATTTGCCTATCGCCGCTGGCAACCGTCAATTCATATGGACCGCCTGCCTTCATTGGGGCAAGATCGACGCGCCAGCGACCGTCAGGACCGACCGTCGCGCTCTTGCTGTTTCGCGCAACAGTGACCGTGACGTTGGCTCCGGGTTCTCCCCATCCCCACACCGGTACTGGAGCCTTCTGCTGCAGCACGGCGTGATCGGAAAAGATGGCCGGCAACTTCAGGTCCGCGGCGTATGCCGCAGAACCCAGCAGGCCCGTCGCGATGGTCAATAGCAGAACGAGATTCAGGGCGCGTCGGCCCCGTACAACTTTCCGGTACATTCGATTCTCCCCCCTGTAGTGTTCCGCGGCATGAGACAGCGCGAAACCGTTATTTGCGCGAACGCCATTCTAATACTTTTCCGTGCGAAAACTCCGTTGTTGCGCGGAAAACAGGGACAGACACGTCTCCGCTTCGCTGCGCTTGTGTCAGTCCCGGTTTTCCGCCGCTTCTGGTTCTTCCTTGGGTTTCTCAATATGTTGCCCCAATTACGGTTCACTACACTATGGCTTCATGTGCAAGATGCGCGTATCGCCGAGCGGGACTGACAGCGAAACCTCACAGGTTGTGTCGTGCTTGCCGATAGTCACCGGCTGATCGTCCGCGAGGTTGACGATGGAAGCAATGTTGAAGCCTAGATCCGTGAGACGTATCGTCGTATCGGGCGACGCCGCCTCGTGATTGATAACGAAAAGATACGCGTCGTTCTTGCCTGATCGTACAGCCGCTTCGATATCGGCATTCGACGAATAAACATGCGGCGCTATTCCTGCCGCTTCAGTCATGGCCTGGAGTAACCGGCGCATTTGTTCGCGAGCAGGTTCGTTGCCGTCTGGCCATGTCTTGAAATACGTATCCTGCAAACAGAATCCGAGAAGGAACGAGTGCCCCTCTCCCACTTTCTTGTGCATCGCGCCAGGTTTCCCGGAAGCAGTCGAAACCAGTACTTCCGCGTCGATGGGAGTGCACGGGCGCGGGCTAACGAGAGCGAGATCCAGCGGCTGGCCCAGTGCCGTGCCCTGAATCGTGTCGGTTGTAAACACCGTTTCATCGGGAGGATTCTCAGGGCGGTTGGCCCAGATCGGCGCAGTTGCCTTGTAGGGAACCCAATGACCTGCCCGGCGAATGCGTTCGGATGACGGGTCCTTCACGCCAAACAGATCGGTCATCGTCGACAGGGGCTGTCTGTTTTCATCCAACGTCGGGACACAATCGGCAATCACCAAACCGCCTTTGCTTACAAACGCGGCGATATGCTCCGCAACGGACTTTGGCAAGAGCTTCACGTCGAACAGGACCAGTACATCGTAACTTTCCAGGGTATCGTCCTTGACCTGGTCTTCGTGGAGCATGTCGAGTTCGCCGAATGCGCGCAAGAAGAGTTCGAAGGACAGGCCAACGTTGAAGTACTCCTCTTGCATTTGAATGTAGTGTGTACGCGGAAACAGCATGCAGGCTTTCGCTTTTAGCTTCGGCATCGCGAGGAGACGGCCGCCTGTCTTCTGAATCAGTTGCAGCCCTTCGCCCAGCGAATCCCAGTGCTTGGCATCGACGGGAATGTGGTAGCCCGTGAGAAGGAAGTCTGCTCCGTGGGCAACGGCGGTGGTGGCCATTTCGCGTTCGGACCAGTGCATGGCTTGAAGTTCAGGGCAAAAATACGTGCCGAACCACGCGGGATTGTACGTACCGAACCAGAATCCAAGCTCCTTGCCATATGCGCGGGTGAGGCCGCGCATCTGGGCGAAGGAATAGTGCGTCTGGCTGATGCGCGGCTTCGGAAGCTTGGCGCACTCTCCGAAGCGGAAATCGAACATCATGTAGGGGTAGATGTCGAATACAAACGTGTCGGCGAAGTCGCCTCCCCAATGAAACACATCATCAATAGCGAGTTCGCTGTGCGAGCTGTAGCCAGCGCCGAAGGTGTTGTGGCTGTCGTGTGTGAGGACAACCTTGAATGACGGGTCTATTGCTTTGATGGACTTGTAGACCTGCCGCCATCCATCTGGAAATATGCCGGACTGGAAGTTGATGAAGTCGCCCCATTTCTTGGGGTCTGATCGAATGCTATCGGGATCGGCTGGCATATCGTATCCGTAACGCTTCTTGAACTCGGCCTTATCGGCGTCGCTGTACGCGAAAGACTTTGGCCCCCAGTGAAACGGTTCGTCTTGATACGGAAAGACGTTGTACAAGCGTGGAATGTTCTTGATGGCCGCTAGGCGCTCTTCTGCATTGGCGCGCACCGCAGCGGCATATTCGGGCGAATAGACCGAAGGTTCTGGAGGCGCTTCGCGGCCGAAGAGTTCGAGCGAACCGAGGTGCGCCGTGATGAACATGCCTCGCGATTGCGCATACTCGAGGATGAACGCTTCCTCTTCCGGCGGTCGTCCGGTGTCGAGTTGGATGCCTCGGAAGCCGTGGTTGTAGATATTGTCTATCGTAGCGCGAAGTACGTCCTGGCTGAGCGCGCCTTCTTCGCCTTTCCAGCCTTCTCCCGACGGTACCGGTGAGAATTGAGTCGCGACGGGAAAGAAATCCACCGTTGATACGCGCGGCGTGGACTGCGGGGAATCCGCTAGCGCGACGTTTGCGACTACCACACTGAAGATCACATTTGCGACGTGTCTTGTTTTCAAAGAAATGCTCCCTGTTTATACACAAGACGATAGCATTTTCGCAGAGACTCAAACACAAGCGCTTGCGATTTCTGTGGACGGCAACGGGCATTTTAGCCATAAGAAGAATGAAGGGAGGAAGTCTTTGTCTCGCTGCGCACCATGAAAATCCCGCACCGGCTGCGGGATTTTCATGGTGGTGCTTTCAGACACATATCACTTTTCGCGCGAGTGGAGTGTCTTTTCGTTGCAAGGGAATCGGCTATAATTGACGCAGGGTGGCGAATCCCAACAGGAGAATAGTCATGAGTGCATTTCCGCGCACGACGGTTGGAGGCGTATCCGTTTCCCGCATGGTGATCGGCACCAATTGGTTCCTCGGTTTCAGTCACACGTCTTTGGCAAAGGACGAGTTCATCCGAGACAACGTCTCCGACAGAAAGAAGATCGCGGACATTCTGGAAGTGTATTTCAAGGCGGGCGTCGACACGATCATCGGCATGATTACGTGCTCACCCATTGCGGACGCGATCCAGGAAGCGCAAGACCGGACCGGCATTGAGGGCATAGTAATAACGACACCTCAGTTCATGGTAACGCATGAGACTCCCGTTGTCGGATTCTGCGGCGAAGACGTCGATGAGATTCTCGACGAGAACGCGCGTTTGGGCGGCCGCTTCTGTCTCCCCCACCAATGCGTAACGGACGCGATGGTGGATCGCTGCACAGGGGAAGTCCGCAAGATGGACGGTCTATGCGCGAAGATTCGTGAACGCGGCATGATTCCGGGACTGAGCACGCATATGCCTGAGGCCATTGTCTACGCGGACGATAGCGGGCTGGACGTAGAGACCTATATTGCGATCTACAACTCCATGGGGTTTCTCATGCAAGTGGAGGTGGACTGGGTCGCGCAGATTATTCGCAACGCAAAGAAGCCCGTTCTCACTATCAAGCCCATGGCAGCCGGACAACTGCGCCCGTTCCAGGCACTGAATTTTGTGTGGAACACGATACGCGATCAGGACATGGTTGCCGTCGGCGCCATGACGCCTCGCGAAGCGGAAGAACTCATTGAGTTGTCGCGGGGCATTCTCGAACGGCGCACGCCCGAAGTCGAGTTGCAGCGGACGCGATCGAAACAGAGTCTTACGGTGTAGATGGAGAGCGTGCGGGTTGCACAACTTGGTTGTGCGCGGGCGATCCAGTCCACTTAGAGCGCTTTAACATTTCATACCTACGGCTTTCTCGTGAGCGCATTTTCACTGAACGTTAGGGGGGTTCTCGTACGGAGCTGTAGAAAGTGAAAATGCGCTAATCGATCAGCGAATCGCTCAGCGGTGTGCCGCGAAGTATGTCGCATGCGGCGTGTCTTCCAAGGACTTCAGCCAAACGCTTTGGAGGAAGCCCCTGGCCTGGGCGAATTGAACGTATGTTCGCCGTCGTGAATTCCTCGCCTTTCTTCATGTTCTCCACGACGAACAACGAGCGCCGATACATTCTTAATGGTGTCTCCGATTCACTCGGACCATAGCGCGCCTGCCCTAAAGCGGATTCAGCGGTTCGAATGGCGTCTACCAATGCACGAAACTCCGCCGGCTCCGTTGAGAAAGATCCATCCGGTCCTCCGTCAGCCCGCGCGAGCGTGATGTGTTTTTCAATGATGCAGGCGCCTACCGCGACCGCGGCCACAGCAGCAACAGAACCAAGCGTGTGGTCCGATAGACCAGCGACTACACCGAATCGCGAAGCCAAGTCGGGTATCGTACGCAGACGCATATCGCTTGGGGGCGCGGGATATGCGCTCACGCACTGGAGCAAGGCCAGTTCGTTGCATTTGGCGTTGGCCGCGACGTTCACGGCTTCTTCGATTTCATCGAGCGTAGCCAAGCCCGTCGAGAGAACCACCGGTTTGCCGGTGGCAGCCACGGCACGAATGAGGGCGTGGTCCGTGAGCTCGAAGGATGCTACTTTGTGCACGGGAACGTGAAGGTCCTCAAGAAATGCCACTGACGTCGCATCGAACGCGGTCGAGAAGAAGTCCATCTTTAGACTATGTGCAACAGACTGCAGGCGGGCCTGCCATTCCCACGGCGTTTGGGCCTCTCGATAGACGTCATACTCCGTGCGCCCGTCCCACGCGGTGCCACCGGTGATTCGAAACGGTTCACCGTCACAATCAATGGTCATCGTATCGGGCGTATATGTCTGCAATTTGACGGCGTTGGCGCCGGCATCGTGAGCGGCACGCACAAGCGCCTCGGCCCGAGCGTAGTCACCTAGGTGATTTCCGGAGAGTTCGGCGACGACATAGACGGGTTCATCGGGACCGACCCGGCGGCCGCCAATGTGTAAGTGGCTTGAGAAGGCCACGAAGGCTACCCTCTCACCGCCAAGGCAGGACTGTGCGGCGCCCGAACAACTTCCTCGGCGGCATCTTCGTACCACACGCAGAGCTTTCCGTCCGCGCCTACGACGGCGTTGGCAGGCAAGCGCCACGTTGGATTCCAGGCCAAGCGCTCTTCGTAGTCGTAGTCCGAGCGCAACAAGTACTTGTTGTCTTTGTGATCCACAATCGCGCCCTCGTAGAGCGTGATCTTGCCGATAGCCGTCATGACGGCGAATTGGGGCTTCGCCCGGCCCGAGATACGGCCGCAGGACGAGAGGGCGCGCGCCAGTTCGATTCCGCGCATGAGCGGTGTGCGCAGGCTGTTCAATCCGCCGATGGGCACGCAGTGAAACAGGTAATGATTTTCGATACCGATCAACCGGAGTCGATCGCACAACTCAACCAATTCATCGAGCGTATCGTTCACGCCGCGCAACAGCACCGTTTGGTTGTACACAACCCGGACCGTATCCAGAACGCGCCGGTATGCCTCCTCGACCTCGGGAAATAGCTCCAATGCATGATTGATCTGGGTGGCGACTTCCACTCGGAACGGATACGGTTTTCCTAACGTTGCGAGAAGCCGATCGTTCACACGGTCGGGCTGATGAATCGGCACGCGCGTAGCCACGCGAACGATTTGAATCTGAGGCGCACACTCAGAGATCGCGTCGAGAAACTCCTCCACCTTGTGCGGCGCAAGGAACGGATCGCCGCCGGTGACAAGGACCTCCCTCAGTTCGTCGTGTCCCTCCGCCTGGCCGACGTAACGTGCGATCCGTCGAATATCTTCGCGTGTCTGATGGAACGGTTCGTAGTTGCGGCGCAGGCAGTATCGGCAGTGAGCGACGCATTGGTACAACGGCTCGAAGAGAATCAGGCGCCGGTACAGGCGCTCGACTCCGTGCAGACGCTCGCCTTCCCAAATGATCTGCTCGCTCGCTTCGTAGTGTTTCAGGCCCTCTTCCACGCGAATGTGCGATTCTTCCGCAGTCTCGACATATTGCCTGCCGAGCACTCGCAAGATGTCTTGATTATTGTTCGCTTCGGCGTCGATAAGCTTCTGCCGGAGGAAGGGAGATATCAGTTCGGGAAACTCCTTGAACTCGCCGTCGACTACCGTTCCGCGTTTTGGACGCGGCCCGGTACTGCCGTTTGTGTGTCGATACGCGTCCCGAACCGGCACGACGCGCAACTTCACCAAGTCTTCGATGTGTTCCATCGATTCGCGCAGCACGTCCATATCCGGAAATTCCATGAAGGCAATTCCGGCCGCCATGTCCGCGCGGGTAAAAGGCTGAATATCAGAACCAGGCTTGGCGAAGAGACGCGTCTCGACGACATAGGGCTTAAGTTCCGGGCTGAACTCGTAGCCTTCAAAGCGTCCGCTGAAACGGCTCCCCATCAGATACGACGCAACCGGTTTGGGATTCGCGCAATAGAGACTCTCGCAAGGGTAGTCAACGCCAAGGGCGCTGTATACGGCGGCCTCGGTTAGGTCGAATCCGGTCGATAGCTTGATGACATCCGGTACGAAGTTGCCTCCGTTGCGAAGCCCGATGTCGAGGATATACACCTTATCCTCGTTGGCCAATGCATCGAAGTTCATGCAACCTGCGCGCAGTCCCAATCCTTCAATCACCACATTGAATTGGCCGTCGAGATGCCGCGCCAGCGACTCGTCGAAGAAGCCAGGAAAGATCTCTCCGGAGGGCACATTGGAAATGCGATTCTTGAGAAAATGGTTGTGCCCGTAGTGTCGAAACGCCAGGCGTCCCCGCTCGAACCACACATCGCCGTCAAGTTCCATCATGTCGGTATGGACGAAGTCTTCGAAGACCGCTCGCTTCATTCGGGAGCGCGCCAAGGCGGTTTCCAATGCATAGCCTACTTCTCGCTTGCCGTAGATCACCGACTGTCCCTTGGTTCCGGCGGAGTCGACCGGCTTCACGACAACGGGGAATGTCAGTTCGTCAATGCGCGCCAGTGCTTCTTCCAGGGATCCGGTAGCGAAGAACTTCGGGTGGGGTAGTCCCCGTTCCTGCTGAAAGACGCGGAAAAGGTCCTTTCGGCGAATGATGTCGGTGGCTTCGGGAGGGTTTCCGGGCAAATGCAGTTCTCGCGCAACGTGGGCTACAGTGGCCACCGATGAATCGGAGGCATAGGTCATGACTCCATCGATGCGGTGTTTCCGGGCGACGGTAAGTGCGCCCTCGAAGTCGGTAGTGGAGACGGACTCGAACGTATCCGCGTAGGCGCGTCCGGGAACGTCTGAATTGTAGTCAAGCAGAATGACGTGGCAACCGAGCCGTTTGGCGCAGGCAAGCGCAGGGGTCTGAAACAACGCCCCTCCCAAATGCAGTAACCGCTTACCCGATAACGACATGGACACACTCCGGAAAGTGAGGCTGAGAGCGGATCTCAACGTTCTTGGGATATTGATCCTTATCTTTCATCGTCAAATCAGCGAAAGAGCTTGAGCGACTCGTAATGCTGTCGGTACAAGCGCCCCGCAATATTTGAGGATGAAGAAGCTAGTGGTCGCGTGTTGCGCGAGGATTCGCTAAGCCGAGGACGCGTCGCACCAAGGCCGCTATTGCGAGCCAACCCATGTGGCCCAATTGAGCAAATACTCAACCATGCTCGAAGGAGTGCGACGACGTAGGACCCCGCCAGGCGCAATTCGCGCCCGAGACTTGCGCATCCGACTCGCGCAACTTCTGACTATCTTGTGAACCGTCAGACATTCTGGTCTACCTGAGCTTTGTGCATTTGCCGACGAATAATCCCTGGGAACGACAACCAGCTATAGGAAGTGTACATGCCGTTTCTGAGTTCCGCAAACTCTTCGATGGGCGTGGGCTTGCTACCACGCGGAGTCCGCCCGGGCCATTGCATCAACGGAAGCGCGTGCCGCAGGTAGACGCCCTCCTCCATTCCACCGATCTGAAGGAACAGCAGCGCGTAATGTGTTTCGCGCTTACAGCGCTGTCGTGGTGTCGGGGCTGTTACCTAGGGCGACGTCCCCCTTCGCCCCTCGACTACGTCTCGGGACTTCGGAGGACTCTGCCCTAGGCTATTATGTTTCTGCGCCTTGCGGCGCGGAAGAAGAACAAAAGGCGCGAGCGGTATGGACGAGGTGGACGAGGTGGACGAGGTAGACGAGGTAGACGAGGTAGACGAGGTAGACGAGGTAGACGAGGTAGACAAGGTCGACCAGGTCGACTAGGTCGACTAGGTCGACCAGGTGGATGGCCAAACCTCAGGGCCATTGGCGT
>JAIBAQ010000125.1 GCA_019695095.1 Candidatus Hydrogenedentota bacterium | reverse complement strand
CGGGCATTCGTTTCGATGTTGGCGGCTTTCTCCACCGTCTTCGCGACGAGCCAGTTGTTCATGAGCGCCGAGAGATAGTCGAGACGATCCGTCATCGTGACAATCTGGCGGTAGGTGAAGTGCTCGCACATTTTCTCGATGCCGCGATGCACGAATCCGGGCACGGGGATTACTTCTTTTACGGTTTCACCGTCGAGACGAAGTACGATGCGGAGCGACCCGTGGGCAATGGGGTGCTGGGGCCCCATGTTGACGAAATACTCTTCCGTGGCCAGCGGGTTCTCCGATGCCGGCGTCGACTCAAGGACTTCGTCGAGATTACGAACGATTACGGCCATACCGGTCGCTCCAGCATGTGCTCGTCCTGGTAGTCCTTGCGCAGCGGGTAACCGGACCAGTCATCTTCAAGGAAGAGACGCCGCAGGTCGGGATGTCCATCGTATTGGATGCCGAACATGTCGTAGACTTCGCGTTCTTGCCAGTGCGCAATCGGCCAAATGTCGCTCGCTGTGGGAGCGACCGGGTTGGAACGGGATATTTCCGCCGTCGCGATCAAGTGATGCCCGTGCTCCGTTGAATACATCACGTAGACCAACTCAAACCGATCGCGTTCCGGCCAGTCGACCGCCGTGTGCGTCAGTAGAAGGTCAAACCGAAGACGATGGTCGTCGCGAAGCCATCGCAGCAAATCGTAAAGACCATCCAGCGCGACGGAGACCGCGGGCATACCGCTCTCCTCCACGCGCACGATGCCGGGTGCCAGCCCGGTTACGATTTCGATGAGTGACGCTGCATCCATTCCTTGACTCTTCGCGCCCAAGGCCGTTTTGCGGCCTCGGCTTCTACGTCGATCACGTTGTCCTGCTCCAAGATCTTGCGCATTTCCTCCTGGATGTCACCTACGGTGATTCCGTTAGGAATCGCAGCCATGACAGGCTTGCGGCGAATCCCCGGCTGGCGAACCGACTCCCCTTCTTTGATCATCTTCTGCAAGAGAAGCAGCCCCCAGAAAAACGCTTCCGGCCGGGGAGGACATCCCGGCACATACACGTCCACGGGCACGATTTCATCGGCGCCGCGAACGATCGTATACGAGTGATACATGAACGGACCGCCGCTGATGGCGCATGAACCCGTTGCCATGACATACCTTGGTTCGGCCATCTGGTCGTAAAGAATGCGCATGCGCGGGGCCATCTTTTTGACGATTGCCCCTGCCACGACCATGAGGTCCGCTTGGCGCACCGACGCGCGCGCAACCTCCGCGCCGAATCGCGATAAGTCCTGGTGAGCGCCGTTCGTCGCCATCAGCATCTCAATCGCGCAGCACTTCGTGCCGAACATGAGCGGCCACAGGCTATTCGCGCGGGCAGCATTGATGGCGGCATCCATCGACGTAACCATGATGGATCCGCCTGGAACCCGCTCAATGATTGCAGGGACTTTATCGACGACTAGACCCATTCAAGTACGCCCTTGCGCCAGGCATAGATCAAGCCGACGATGAGAACAAAGAGGAATATTACAACCTCAATGAACCCGGCCAAACCCACATCGCGAAACGCCACCGCCCACGGATACAGAAATGCCGCTTCCACATCGAAAGCCAGGAAGAGCAGTCCAAACAAGTAGTACCCGACGTTATACTGAACCCACGCGTGACCGATGGGGAGTTCCCCGCATTCATACGGCGAGTTCTTGACAGGCCCGGGATTGCTGGGGGCAAGCAGTCGAGACGTGATCAAGCCGCCCGCCACAAAAAGAGCGGATAGCCCGGCCAACAATAAGATCACAAAATAGTCCATCGCACTAGTCCTTGCGAGACAAAAAATCACCCTCGGTACTACGTACTACAGAAATCGGTAAAGAGACCTTTCAGCCAACCACAAGGAAGACTTAAGCAAGATTTACGCCAACCACTGTCCGAATTAGCCGGATACGTAAGCGACTTGTGTGTAACTAGTTATCGAAATTAGCGACGTTGCTTTGTTTCCAGAGTTCACGACACAGGACACATCTGCTCAAGACAAGGGTGTGCAGATCTGCGTGTGCTTCCAGAGCATCGAGCGCGTTCTGTTTACCCGCGCTGTATCGGAAAACCGTGTACTGCCCACGGCGTCCGCAATCACACGCCAGACGACTCTCAGAGATTACGCTTGACAAGTGTGACGCTTCGCTAAAGAATGGGCATGTAAGGTATCGTGGAAGTGGGGAACTCGCATGTCGTTGCGAAAGAGGCACCGTTGGCGCAAGCCAGGGATCGCTGAGGTCCTTTTCGTCCTGGCGGTGGTGGTTGCCATGCTTCCTATCTCGTATTGGTGGCTAAGGCTTAACCGCCCTGTTTGGAACAACGCACCGGGAAGCATCCTCTCGGGAAAGATCCTCAGCACCCACTACAATGCGGAACGCTATGACCCGAAAGTGAGAGCCCAGTATCAGTATTTGGTCGGCACGGTCACCTTTCAAGGCACCTTCGAGGGGTTCTGGCCTGAGGTCGGCAGCCCCAATGCACTGCCGCCGGACCGTCTTGAGGAAATCACCAAGCCTGGCCACCCCCTCGTCGTCGCTTATGATCCTGCCAATCCACAACGCAGTGTGCTGCACCCCCTGTTGGAGGAGTCCCAGCTCAAGTACTTCCTTCTTTCGGTGGCAGGGCTGCTTGTAGGCGGCGCCTATTGCCTGATCATCTATCCCGCGTGGCGCAATCACTGAGGAGATAACGTGCTCGAGACACCGTCCAGTTGATTCCAGAAGTGTGTGCGGGCTACGCTAATACTCAGGCGCGGTTGTTCGGCGGTATCTCGAATGCCTTCCACTCCATCGGGCATGGTCAGTACGAGGGCACTGCTGCGGCAGCGTAGACCGAGGTGGGGGTCATCTCGGATTAAGACTAGAAAGGGGGATTCCTTGTGGCAGGACCAGTCAAAGGTTGAATTGCGTCCTGCGCCCGCCTCAAGGCCAAATCCGCCCTCAAGGGCTCGAACCATTGTCAGACTGCGTTGAGCCAGGTAAAGGAGCCAAAGCTATGGAACAGTCGCCCGTAATTCGATTCTTCTCCGGAGAGGAGATTCCCGTTGAATTGCACAAAGTCCGCATTGTGCAGAAGTTGAATCTCATCCCCATCGAAGAACGCCTGCGCGCCATTCGTGAAGCAGGCTTCAACTCGTTCTTACTGAGTACACGCGACGTGTTCCTGGACATGCTCACGGACAGCGGCACCAATGCAATGAGCGATCGCCAAATCGCTTCGATGCTGAGTGCCGACGACGCGTACGCGGGCTCGCAGAGCTTCACTCGCATGCAGGAGGCCGTTGAAGAGGTGTTCGGCAAGAAGTACGTACTTCCCGCGCACCAAGGCCGCGCCGCCGAACACGTCATCTTCCAGGCGTTCGTGAAGCCCGGCGATTACGTCCCCATGAATTATCACTTCACCACGACGAAAGCCCACATCGAGATCCCCGGCGGCACCATCCTCGAGATTTTCACGGACGAAGCTCTCAAGATTAAGAGCTCGTTCCCGTTTAAGGGGAACATCGACATCCAGAAGTTGAAGGATGTGATTAAGACGCACGGAAAAGAACACGTGCCGTTTGTTCGCATGGAAGCGTCGACGAACCTCATCGGCGGCCAACCCTTCTCTATCGCAAACATGCGCGAGGTGCGCGCTATCTGTAACGAGCACGGCATTCCCTTGGTGCTCGACGCAAGCCTTATCGGCGAAAACGCCTACTTCGTGAAGCAACGCGAAGAAGAGTTCAAGAACACGCCCATCAAGGACATTCTGCTGCTCATGTGCGACTTGTCCGACCTCATCTACTTCTCCAGCCGCAAGGTGAGTTCCACTCGTGGCGGCGGTATTGCGACGAACAGTATCGAGCTGTTCGACAAGTTGAAAGACCTCATTATCCTCTACGAAGGATTCCTTACCTACGGCGGTATGTCCGTACGCGAAATCGAAGCCATGGCTGTCGGTCTGCGCGAAACGACCGACGAGACCTGCATCAGCCAGTCTCCGTCGTTCATCAAGTTCCTGGTGGATACGCTGGATGCGAAGGGCATTCCCGTGATCACGCCTGCCGGCGGTCTGGGTTGCCACGTCGATGCGACGGGCTTCTTGTCGCATGTCCCGCAAGCCGAATACCCGGCCGGCGCGCTCGTCGCGGCGTTCTACCTCATCTCCGGTGTACGTGGTATGGAACGTGGAACGGTTTCGAGCGTTCGCGATGCCCAAGGCAACGACTTGTATTCGGATCTGGAACTCATGCGGTTGGCCATGCCGCGCCGCGTGTTCACGCTCTCGCAGGTCAAGTATGTTGCCGACCGCCTCGAATGGCTGTATGCCAACCGCAATCTCGTGGGCGGCTTGCGCTTTGCCTATGAACCCAAAGTGCTGCGCTTCTTCCTGGGCAAGCTCGAGCCGACGTCGCCGTGGCCCGAAGCGCTCCTTGCGAAGTTCCGGAAAGACTTCGGCAACAGCCTGTAATATTCGCTTTGCTGTTCGGAGGGCGGGCTTTCATGCCCGCCCTCTTTCCATTTGGGCCAACAGCCAACATTGCATGCCAACACACTCGCTTGCTCTTCCGTAATCTTAGAGCGATACTGAATGCAAAGGTGTGGGTCAAAGCGGAGATGCATGCCATGTCAATGGAACGCTATATCCGGATGATTGCGGGAACCTTCATTCTGCTCAGTGTGGCTTTGGCGTATTGGGTAAGCCATTACTGGCTGCTGTTCACCGTTTTTGTGGGAGCGAATCTTCTGCAGTCTGCGTTCACTCAGTGGTGCCTGATGGAGATCATCCTCGAGAAAGCAGGCATCGCCAAGAGGCCTCAGAAGGCCTGACAAGCCGCAAGGCGCCCCGATGAAAGCAGAGAAGGCTCATGGCGCGGTGTAGATCATCCACAGTCCGCCCGCGAGAACAAGCACGCCGCAGGTTCGCTTTATCCATGTAGTCCCCTGGGAGCGTTCGTTCCAATTCAGGTAACGCTGAACCCATTGACTGAATGTCCCCGCAAAAACGATGACCGAACAATGGCCAATCCCATAGGCCGTCAAAAGCGCAACACCGTACGACATGTTCGTGGAAGAAAGTCTGAACGTCACGCCAAGCATTGGCGCCATGTACGCAAAGGTACAGGGACCCAAAGCAATACCGAATACAAGTCCGAGAATGAATGCGGCGAACGCGCCTTTTCGTTTCATCCCCACCTGGCCGGGCCCCGACCAAGGCATGGGGATAACGTCGAGCAAATGGAGTCCCACCACGAAGAAGACCGCCGCGACAACGTAGTTGCCGAAGCGGCCTACATCGCCAAGCATACGGCCAACCGCTGCCGTGATGAGGCCAATAGCGGCAATCGTGATGAGAATGCCTACCGCAAAAAGAAACGCGGTTCCAAATGCCTGCCGTGCGCTGACACGGCCCTGTCCGCTGATGAATCCGATAATCAGAGGGATGCTCGCGAGGTGACACGGACTGAGCAGAATGCTGAGCACTCCCCACAAGAACGACGCGGTCAGCGCGATCGTCGCGCTGCCTTCAACCGCACGGGTCAAGAATGTGAACAGATCCTGCATATAGGGCCGCCTTCTGTGCGCCTCCGCATTCGACTACATGACGCCTCTCTCGGTCTATTTAGGAACGCACTCGCCGATCTTGCAGGCCTTGCTGATCTGCTGCGGGGTCAGACTCATCTTCGAAGCCAGCGCCTTCTCCATGGTCACCTGCTGACCGGTTGCGGATGGATGCTCGTCTACCCATTTCTTCAAGTTCACATCATTCACGAAGAACGCCTGCTTGAAACAACCGGTAGACGCGGTCTTCCCTTCAGCGTCTTTCTTCGCGCCTGCCCACGCCACAGCCGTCTTTGGCTCCAGTTCCGCAACATGTCCGCCGCTCGTGGTAACGCGTATCTTCTCTCCCGTCAACGCGTCCTTGGCTTCAACCTCAATATCCTTACCCGTACGCGCCGCAACGCCCAGTGCGCACATCACGCAACACCCCCACGTCTGCATGCCTTCGACGCGCACAATCGAAGCGTCCTCCGGATAAACGGGCCGGTCACAAAAACCGCACCGGTTCGCCATCTCTTTTTCCTCAAGCTTCGCCCACGTCAGCAGATTGCCTCCCGACGCCTGCTGTTCGGTCTTCGCGGAGTTCTCGTCAGAAAACGCCTTAATGAGGGGATACCCATCGGCATTCACGCCGTAGAGGTAGATTGCACTCGACGCGGGAAGCAGCGTGTCGGATGCCCAATTCGTCACGGAAGCGTTGTCGTGACTCTTCTTGTCATCCGTGAGACTCGCATACGTGATGAGGTAGCAGTGAGGTGAGCAGAAGTTCACGTCGCCGGCAGGAGTCTTCATGATCGCACGCGTTCGAGGGTCTACATCCTTGTCGCACAAGTAGCAGATCTTGTCCTTGGAGCGGTCGTCAGGCTTAACCGGCTCCCAGCGGCTGAACGCCGGCTCCGAAGGGGCCGCAGCGCCGAGGTCAACGCCCAGCTCTTTCCACTTGGCCAGAATGTCTTCCTTGGCCAGGAATCCCTCGTGTCGAAAGCGTTCTTTCCCCGCGGCGTCGAAGAAGATCTGTGTCGGAATCACTTCAAGCTGATAGGCCTTGCCCGCATCAGGGTTCTTCCACACATCGATGAACTGCACCTCAAGTTTGCCCGCGTACTCCTTCTTCAACTCCTCGAGTATCGGCGCCATCATTTTGCACGGCACGCACTTGTCCGCTCCCAAGTCAACGAGACGCGGAAGAGGAGCGGTGGCCGGCGCCGGCGTGACCGGGGTGGGTACTGCGCTGGCCGTCGCGCTGTCGGTTGCCTCGGTCTTTTCGGATGTATCCGCCGCAGATGCACTTGCCCGCGCATTCTGCAACGCCGAGCCCCTCCCTTTGGCATACAGGACGCCTGCTATTGCCACAGCCAGAATCGCCACGATGACCGCACTTCTAGCCCCTCGTGATGAGCGTCTTTGGGCACTATCGCCTTCTACCATCGGAACCTCCCTCGGCCCTGTTCGCGCGGCGATTCACAAGAACACCACTCGCATCTGGGCCGCTCCCCTGTACACCATCTTGAACCTATGTCGTGATGCTGGACTTGCCTTCGAGCACGTCGGAGCAGGCAACGGTTACCCTCGCAATATTCTCTTCCGTCGCGGGCGACTTGCCCTTCTCCAGACCAAGCTCCTTCAAGCGAACGTGAGCGAACTTCTCAAAGCCGCCCTTTCGCATCACGACGGCGGCACATTCGTGGTCGCAACCATCCAACACGAGAACCGAGTCCGCCGACTGGACTTTCTTGAGAATGTCCGGAATTCCCGCGGCGACCGCGGCGGCGCAGCTCATCGAAGCGACTTTCTCGCGAGAGAGTTTGCGCGCAGCCTGATCTGTGATGCCGCCCACGTCCGACGCGCCCGAACACGCAAACACCATGTTGACCTTTGCTGGCGCGCATCCACACGAACACTGACCTGACATGACTCGTCTCCTTTTTCGATAGTTACACGATCATCTCTTTAATTTCCTGGACGGATGGCACCTTGCCCGATACTTTCACTTCCCCGTCCACGGCCAGCGCCGGAGTAAGCATCACTCCGAATGCCATGATCCGATCGATTTCCTTTACCTTCTCCAGTTCATACTCGATGCCCAGCTCTTGTGCCGCTGCCTCCGCTGTTTCCGCCAGCTTTTGGCACTTTGGGCAGCCTGTTCCGAGGATTTGAAGCTTCTTCATGGCAGTGATTTCCTTTCTCAACGAGGGACGTCAGCCCGCGATCATTCCAAACAACAGACCACTAATCGTTGCCATCGCAATGACGAGACCGACATAGACCACGGTCTTCTTCGTGCCCAGCACACCGCGAATTACGAGCATGCTCGGCAGACTCAACGCAGGCCCCGCCAGCAACAGCGCCAGCGCGGGACCTTTGCCCATGCCGCTACCCATCAAACCTTGCAGAATCGGCACTTCGGTCAAGGTTGCGAAATACATGAATGCGCCTACTACAGACGCGAACAGGTTCGACCAAAGCGAGTTGCCGCCCACGAGCTGCACGATCCACGCGTTGGGGATAAGCCCTTCTTCGCCGGGACGACCAAGCAAGAACCCGGCAGCCAGCACCCCGAAAAGCAGAAGTGGCAAAATCTGCTTCGCAAACGTCCACGTCGATGCAAACCACGTCTGCATTTCATCGTTATCGGTGTTCGCGAGAATAGAGAAGGCAATCACCGCAGCCGTAAATGGAATGATGGGCTCGTGCGGAAACGTCATCGCAAATCCCGCCATAACCAGACCCGTAGCGGCCATCTTCCACCATCGGACGTGAAACCACGCAACCAGGATCGCGCCCAATCCTACGGCGCATGCTGCCGTTATCCCCCATTTCCACGCATAGATTGTGTACCAGAGCCCAACCTCTTGAGACGGTTTTCCCCAGTTCGCGAACACGAGTATGGCCACCATCGAACCGAAGTAGAGAACGTTCTGCCAGAGCGGCCGCACGGCATCCGGTTCGGGAAGCGAAGCTGCCACTTTCGCCTTCTCCAATTCCTCCTTGCGAAAAATCCAGTGCATCGCAAGGCCAATGATTACGCTGAAGGTTACGGCGCCTACCGCACGTGCCACCCCCATTTGAAGCCCAAGTACGCGCGCGGTCAGCACAATGGCTAAAACGTTGATCGCCGGACCGGAATAAAGAAACGCCGTGGCCGGACCCAAACCCGCCCCCATACGGTAAATGCCCATGAAGAGCGGCAGCACCGTGCACGAGCACACGGCGAGTATGGTTCCGGAAACCGAAGCGACTCCATACGCCAGCAATTTGGGCGCGTTCGCGCCCAAATACTTCATCACCGCCGCCTGGCTGATGAATACCGCAATCGCCCCCGCAATGAAGAAGGCGGGCACAAGGCAAAGCATCACGTGTTCGCGGGCGTACCACTTGACGAGGTGCAGCGATTCCATAACCGCGTGATCGAACCGCGCCCACCCGATGGGCAGATAGAAGCACGCTAGAAACGCGGCGACAATCCACGCCAGCGTCTTCCACTCTTTCTTCCAATCCATACCGCCCCCAAGCATTAATGCCGTATTTGGCAAAATATGCAATTAGTCTTCAAAAAAAGAGACCTACCCTCACACCTGGCGCAGAAGCGCCATGTGACCCTTCGCGTTGGTCTCCAGTACTGTCTCGATACAACCGAAGAGGTTCAGCACGCAAGGAATCCGCAACGTATAAAAGACCTGCAAACCCCTCTTATCGTCCTTCACAATCCCCGCCGTTTTGAGCACCGTCAGGTGGCGCGAAACCGTGGACATATCCATCCCCACGAGTTCCGCCAGCTCACAGACACACCGCTCCCCCTTGGACAGCTCTTCGACCATGAACAGGCGCGCAGGATGTCCGAGTGCCTTAAAAATCTGCGCCCGCGCTTCGCACCGGGCCTGGGTTTTGTCGTCCATGAGGCTTCCTCTTTATGCCTATTTGCAAGTATACACAAATAGCCATGCAATGTCAACCCGCCGAGCCGTTCCTGGTCCTATGGGTCCCTGAATCTTGCAGGACAATGACCTCATCTGCCCGGAATTGTCGGCATCACCTTCGTGTGGTAGACTTGCAGCAGGACTGGTTGAGATATGGGAAAGAGTCTATTTAGAAGCGCAAGCACGTTTGCACGGAACGTTGCGACGCACGGAAAACGTTTGTTGCTGAGGCAGGAAACGCTGGACGATGTCGTCGAAAGCGTCTCCAAGGACACCGACAAGCTGAAGCGAGCAGTCAAGAACGCCAAAAGCGAGGGCAGGTATCTGGAAGCGACGCGGCTGACCGAAAAGGGCCGCCGCGCGTACAATGAAAAGAACTTCGCGAAGGCCGAGGAGTACTTCCGCCAGGCAATCGTCTCGGACGCGACGTATCCCCTCGCCTATACCTACTTGGGAAGCGCGCTGTACAAGCAAGAGAAAGTCCGCGACGCCACGCAGTATTGGCTGCAGGCGATCAAATTGGCGCCGGGAAGCGATGCGGCCGCCAGGGCCGAGAAGCATCTGCACGCAATCAAGTTGAAGAAAGAGGAAGTCATCGCGGAGTTGGAAGACCGTTTCAAGAAGTAAACCGGCCAAGACCTATCGCCGGGCGACACTACGGGAGAGTCCTGTTGTCGATGCCGATACCCTCCTCGTTTCGGTATGCCATGCCGACGGAAATTGTCTTCGGGGCAGGCTGTTTTGATCAGCTCGCCGACGTTATCCGCCCGTTTGGCAAACGTCCTTTCATCGTAACAGGAAAGAATTCAGCGCGTGCCATCGGCGCGTTGGACAGGGCCTTAGCCCAATTGCCTCGCGCCGCGGTTTTCGACGCCGTTGAAGAGAACCCCGGCACGGCAACGTGCGAACACGCCGCCGATCAATGCAGACAATTAGGCTGCGACTGCGTCGTCGCAATTGGCGGGGGCAGTCCGATGGACGTCGCCAAAGCCGTAGCCGCCTTGGCAGCCAACTCCGGACGCTGCAATGCGTATTTCGGTTCCGAGAAACTCAAACACGGCGCGTTGCCCATCGTCGCAGTCCCGACCACTGCGGGCACCGGCAGCGAAGTCACGCCGTATGCGGTCATTGTCGACAACGCCGACAATACCAAGCGCACCATTACCGCCAAGGCACTGTTTCCGCGCGTCGCGCTGCTCGACCCGGAGCTGACGCGGCCAATGCCCCGCTCCGTGACTGTCAGCACCGGACTCGACGCACTGAGCCAAGCCATGGAAGGGATTGTCTCCCATAAGTCGACTCCCGTCAGCGACACGCTTGCCCTGGACACGATTCGTCGCGTCAGAACCTTCCTTCCACGGGCGGCACAAGACGGAGACGACCTCGAAGCTCGTTCCGAAATGCTGTACGCAGCCATGCTTTCCGGGTGCGTGATTGCGCAAACCGGAACCACCCTCGTTCACGGCATGGGGTATTACTACACGTTGGAGTTCGGCATTCAGCACGGACTCGCCAACGGCCTGCTTCTGACTCCGCTCTTTCAGTTCAATGCGCAAGAGGCCCCGGAGAAAGTGCGCACGATTGTCGAGGCCCTTTCGGGGCGGACTCAAACGAACGCATCGCCGGTTACCCAGGTAGCGCATGAACTTCACGCCCTCTTCCGAGAACTCGACACCTCCCCGGCAGCCAAGGACCACGGGGTGGACGAGTCGCGCTTGGCAACTTTCGCCAAAGAGGTCGCGGCGGACCCGTATCGCTACAGGAACCAAATCGGGAATATTACGCAGGATCTGATAGAGGCATTCTATCGGCAGTCGTCCGAAGGAGGAATTGTCTGATTTCTCGGGCTTTAATTCGTCGGCTAATTTGAAGAAAATTGGCCTTGATTATTGGCGAAAAATTGTGGCATTCTCTTAACTAGATGGAATTAAAGCACTTGCGCCGCTTAAGGTTTTGACGCGATCTGCCGATAAACCGAATGTAGACAACCCGCAAGAGGGTTGAAGATGATTTGAGGAGAGGACACATGGTCGGTATACAAGGATTAGGCGGAATTCCCGAACCCGCTCCCGACCGTCCTTCGAACGTCAAGGACCGTCGACGCGACGATTCCCAGACTACCGTCGGCAAAGACGATGTCCTGATTAGTTCCGAGGCGCAGGCTGCGGCACGCCTCCAGCAACTGGTGCAAGTTGCGAAGCAGGAGCCGGATGTCCGGAACGAACGCGTAGAGGCTGCGCGTCAGGCCTTGGAACAGGGCAACTACAAGAAGCCCGAAGTTGTCGAAGCGGTCGCGAAGAAACTGAGCCAACTGCTCGGGTAATTCGGCCCCCTACCTCTGATTGGTCACTCGTAACCGGGCTCGATCTATTGTTTTGGCCAAAGGATGAACAATCGATTCTGCCCTTGAATTACGAGCCCGGTTCTTCCTTTCGCATCGGTTTCCGATGACGCGACGATCCCCTGCAATGGCTCCAGAAACGACAGGGTATCCGACGGCGCAGCCTTGAACCCATCCACAGCAAGCCACACCGAGAGCGAGCTGTCACTTGCAGGCAACAGCAAATCCGTCTTTGTGTCGCCATCGAAGTCGCGGGCAAGCCACAGAGGAAACGGATGCCCCTTTCCCACGTCCACAAACCAGAACACCGGGATTTGCAGCGTGATAGAAGTCATTGGGGCAGGCTCGAAGCGTTTCTTGTCGGGACTATACAGGTGGATCGTGATCCGCACCGGCCAGGTGTTGCCGACCGCCGTACGAATGAGCGAATCGATAGATATGCCCGGCTTCGGCGAACTCCAAAGCAATAGATCGGTGTAACCGTCTCCGTTGAAATCCGGCGAGTACTCCGGATCGACCATCAGCGTACCCGGATACCGGCGTGCGGGGCCTTTCTTCTCTTGCTCGTCAACTGCTAAAGGCGCATTCCCTTTTGGCACAACCATCGGCATCTTAAGCAAGGTGTCCCAAGTCGCCGGATGGTAGTCGTATCCGACACGTAGCGTAACGTCCGTCCTGGAAAGCGGAAACTCCGGTTCGTATATGTACGTGTGGTGTCCGCCCTCTGAACGTTCCGCGGTGAGATTTTCAGGAAGTCCCGAACCGATTGGTCCCATACCCGAAATCTGATAGGCCAATTCCCCGGGAGAAAGCCTGGTAAGACCCCGCAAGCTGGCAAACACACGCACCCCTGCGTCATCCGCATCTTCGATTTGCGCGGAGGGGTAGGTCTTCAATAGTTCACCCGAAGTGCCACGAAATTCCTCGGCTCCTTGCACGGGAACCATGATTCCTCGCCGTCCCTCATCCATGACTACCATTACATGAGGAAAGGGACGCGCAGAGATTCCGGGAACAGGTTTCTCAATCTCGAACAAGGGCACGGGTTCAATGCGCTGCGCCGATGCGGCATCCAACGGGATGGCGAAGACCTGACTACCGCGCAAACAGACAAGCCGAGGAGCGCCTCCGTCCTCTAGCGGAGCAATATCGAATGCCCCGACTCCATCGGGAAGCGCCAGCGTCTTGGCGTCGCCGGACCGCGAGTAGATTACGAGCGTGTTTCCGGTCAGCGCGCAGACTGCGGCATTAGCCTGAGCGTCGCCCTGCGCGTAAAACAGGTATGGCTTTGCTTCTTCCGCAGGCACAGTCTGAACATCAAATGCATTCGAGGATAGTGCGAGTACGGTGAGTAGATAGCTTGCGGAAATCATGGCGTCGACTCCCGCGACAGAAACAGGCGCGACGGTGCGGGCGATTGCAGCTCGTCACTGGCGGACTTGGAGCGCAAGACGATGTCTGCGCGCTTGTCCCCGTCGACATCGGCCAATCCAAATACACTGTCCGGTAAAGTCTGCACCACGGCAATAGACGAAAGGGCAAAGCCGGACCCGGTATTAGGATAAATGGCGATGCGGTCGGGGGTCTCGTGAACAGCCAGATCGAGCAGTCCATCGCCGGTGAAATCGCCGGTGAGGTTGACCAGAAGACCGGCTTGATACGCGCCAAACATGGGGGAATTCTGAATGGGCGGGGCGTCAATTCGAATGGGGCAACGAACAGAAATCGCGTGCCCCTGAATAAACTTCCCATCGGCTTGCTGCGGGACAATATTGATGGTGTGCGTCAGGCTTCTCGCAGTCAGATAGGATGTTGCCAGTTCGCGCAGACCGCCCTGAAACAGACCGTTGGACTCTGCAATCATGTCCAACCGCTTGTCGCCGTTGATATCGGCGAAAAAGCACTGCTGCATCATCACCGACGAGCGGACCGTAGTCCACGAGGTCCCGCCATCCGTCGAGACCGTAAGCGTGAGTACGGGAAACGGGATAGGGCCGGTCTTCGATTTCTCGACTTCGTACTTGACGAAATCGGGCACGTCGTCTTCATTGAGCTTGCACCGGCTGGCTTTGGAGGGCACCGTGTAGACCTTCGGGGGCTCCGGTTCTCCTGCCACCGCAAATCCGCTCTCGAAGGTCAGCCGGCGAGTCTCGATGCGGTACTCCACCGTAGGAGAATCGAGTGATTCCATATCTTCAACTTCCGTGAGAAGAATGGGACCCGAGACATGCAGCATGCAGCTCCAACCTGACCACATGGCGTCGACTGTTCTCGCGCGTTCGGGCCAGATCGGTTTCATGGAAGATATCATCTGCACGGGGGGATATATGTCCCATTGGGCGACATCTTCAAAGAACAGTTCGCCCTGCCGGTATACGTGCACCGAATCGCTTGCGGGTACGATGATCTCCGGCTTCCCATCTCCGTTCAGGTCCTGCAGGAACTTAAAGAACCGGAGAGCCTTGGAGTCGTCCGTGTAGAGTGGCTCGCCGAACGTCTTGAACCGCGCCCCGGGGGGCCAGACCAACTGCTGGCTCAGGATGCGTTTCCACTCGGTGCCGTCCCAGCGGACGATTTCGATACGGTTGGACAGACAGAGGTAGATATCGCGTCCCCAGAGATCGCAATGGGGTGACTCGCCAAAATCGGGAATGGGTGCAATCTGCGTTCTGCTGAATCCGTTGCCGCGCTGGAAAGCGATGTACCTCGGCAACAGCAGATCGAGAGTACCGTCGCCGTCGAAGTCTGCGCGCAGGAAATTGGGATTGTGCTGCCCGGAGAACGGATCGACACTGCGCAAATCCACATCAGGGATGTCCTGCTCGACAAATGTAAGGCCGCACAGGACCAGCGGCACGAGTGCCGCGATCATCCCTGAAGGTTCCGGCGGCGCAGAATGATCGCCGAGAGGATGGTGAACACCGCGAAAGACCCGAGCGACGCACCGAGACAACCGTAAATGCCGGGCGTCCAGGTCGCCTCGATGCCCGAACACCGGTTTGTAAACACCTGCCAAGGCGTCTCGAAGTAGGTGGAAAAGAGGATAGGCGCGATGTGCAGCGGGTATTTCACCGCGTCCAGGACAACCCAGATCCCGATGGACGCGCCCACGCTGGCCCCGGTCGAGCGGGTCACCACCGAAATGAAGATGGCGTAAGCGACCGCGGCGGCCTGTGGGGCGAGCGTCAGGAGGATGCCGAAGAAATAGGTGGTAGCCATTTGGGTGCCGGTATACAAAACCTCACCGCCGTATTCCACCCCGGAGAGGTCGCCAAACAAGGCGACCAGAACCCATGAGGTGACTGCGGTCATCACCGTCAGCAAGAGCGCGTAAGACAGCCCCAGGAGAAACTTGGCCGCCAGGTATTCATGGCGAAGGATGGGCCGCACGAGCACCAGCCGAATCGTGCCCGAGGCGGTTTCGGACGAAACCAGACACGCGCAGAACGACAAAAGCAGGATCAGCCCCAGCAGGTTCAGCGCCATGGGCGTGGCGAAGGCAATAAACCCGTAGTCGCCGGAGCCGTCGCGTTGGATAGGCTGGACCAGCGGAGCAAACAGCACCATCGCCACGACCAACACCGGGCCGAGGTAGGAGAACTTCCACCGAATGGCCTTGAGGCACTCGGCATAGTATGCCGTTAGGATGCGCTGAATCACGTGTTCAACACCTTCAGGAAGTATTCCTGCAGACTGCGGCGGCGCGGGATGATACCCGTTATGCGATAGCCCGAGGATACCAAGAACGCCGTCAACTGGTGCGGGGTGGCGCCCTGCTTCAGCCTCACATAGACCCTGCCGGCGTCGACCTTCGTCGATTCCACCCAGGCCTGCTCGGCCAAGCGCCGGGCTGCTGCATCGGGCGAGTCCACGAGCACTTCCACCTGGCTCTGGTCGAACGACACCAGCGACTCCGTTTCATCGCACGCGATTAAGCGGCCCTTGTTCAGCACCGCGACGCGGTCGCACAGCAGCTCGACCTCGTGCAGCAAATGGCTCGAAAACACGATGGTGACCTTGGCCTCGTCGGCCAGGAATCGCAGCAGTTTCAGCACTTCGTTCGTAGACTCGACGTCAAGTCCGCTTGTCGGCTCGTCGAGGATGAGAAGTTCCGGCTCCGTAAGCAATGCCTGAGCAAGACCCAGCCGCTGCCGCATACCGTGCGAGAGCACGCCCGCCTTGGTCTTGGCTGCATGCAGCAGACCGACCCGGTCCAGAGCGCGGTCGATGGCGACCTCGCGCCCAGATAATCGGGACAGGATTTGCAGGTTGGTTCGCGCGGATAGATGGTTGTAAAAAGCGGGCCGCTCAACGAGCACCCCGACGCGCGACATTACTTCCAAGTAGTTGCGCGACAGGTCTTTACCGAATAGCGACACCGATCCGGAAGTCGGTGGAACGAGGCCGCACAGCATGTACAGCGTGGTACTCTTGCCAGCCCCATTCGGGCCCAGCAAGCCAAGTACCTCGCCGTCGTTCACGGTCAGGCTCAATCCCCCAACCGCCACGACCGACCGGTAGCATTTCGTCAGTTTATCCGTTTGAATACACGGAGGCATGCGGCGGATTGTAGCATTTTGCGGGGGAAAGTTCCGAATTCCCGATCAAGTCTGGACGCGCGTCAGAAAAGTGGGAGTAGTGGATTCCCGGTGGAATCGGGGCGAGTATTTGTACGTGAGCATTTACAACTGCCAATGAAACGCGGCTCCTTTCTTGCCGTGATTCTGCCTTGGGAAACTCAACGCGCATTCAGCATTGTGCAGAGGGGCCGTTCATTCAGGCTCGAATGAGTTCAAACCACGGGGGACACTGGGAACACGGGGAAATTCGTGAAGCGTACAGGGACTCCTAAGAAACGGGCGGTATACGTTGCTTTCGTCCTTACAGGACTCACGTTGGTTGGGGCCGGTACCTGGGGTTTCGATTCGCGTCGTTGCCGCGAATCTCACCCCAGGCTGGAGTCTGCCGTGCCTACGGCACTCAAGAGAAAAGACCGTCCGCCTGGCTTCTGTTTCTACCACTGATATGCCACACCGCAGCGGTTGAACAACGGCGCGTGAGAGACAGACAAGCACTTGTCATTCTGAGCGTAGCGAAGAATCTGGCTTGAACAAAGCAGCGAGTGGAGTGCAGCGCCCGGTGATTGGGTGTGGTGCGTCTATTGCCAAATCCTTCGCTCCGCTCCTAAGAAACAAGCCGAGCCTCTTGCATGTGGTGCTCCTTCAGAGCGGCCACTTGGGGATGGACAGCTGACCTGGGGCGTCGTCCTCCTTCGCCCCTCGACTGCGTCTCGGGGCTTCGGAGGACTCTGCCCCAGGCTGTTATGTTCTGCGCCGTGCGGCGCGCGGGAGGAACACACGGTGTGAGTAGTGAACGAGAGCACATGTTGTCCGTTGCCGAGTCAGGGCCGACTCCCTGCCTGTTGTTTCCACCATCAAAACCCGCGCTGGCGCGGTCCCCCGCTCAGTAGCACGATGAAGAGCCGGTAATTTGCACTGGCGCAACCGGGTGCCGGCGCGAATTGCCCCAGGTGCAGGACCTTGAGGCCGCTTTTCGCGAGCGCGTGGGCATGGCGGCCGGTTAAGAACGTTATCCCGATGGCGGGGAATCGTCCTTGAGGTCACGGGAGTCCGCTTCGGGTATGAAGATGGGGGCGCCTGGCATCGGCGGTGGCGTGTAGGTCGCGTTTCGTTTGATGCCTAGGGCGTATACCTCCTTCATGAGTTCATCGCCCTCGTCGGTCATCGTTAGTACTTCCGGTGAAATGCCGAATTTCGACTTGGCATTCGACTCTTTGGGGGCGCGGTCAATCAGGTCGTCTGCTTCCTTCCGCGCTTTGCGCGCTTGTTCGAGGGTCTTGTACAACGATTCGATTTCGGACGTGCGGCCCTTTGTCGGCGTGGTTTTGGTCTTATTTGTGCCGTCTTTGCCTGGTTCGCCGCTTTGCGATTGCGGTTCTTCGTGGGCGTACAGGGGGCTTGTGCGGCGGAGGGTTTGCATGGTCTCGCGGTGTGCGAGGGTCTCCAGGGCGACGGCCTCTCCGATGGCGAGCAGCACGTCTATGGGCGGCGTGCGACCGTAGCGTTGGCGGGCCTCCTTGAGTTTGGCGCGGCAGAAGTATTTGGCGCGGATCTTTTCGTCTGGGGTGAGGTCGGGGTTGGTTTCCTTGAGCCACATGCCGAGGATTGCGGCGACCACGCCAATGCGTTTGGGTGTTGAGGAGCAGGTTGTCGTGTTCATGGGTTTTGTGACCTCCATATATATGGGCGAGTTCGTTGCACTGGGGAGGG
>JAIBAQ010000124.1 GCA_019695095.1 Candidatus Hydrogenedentota bacterium | reverse complement strand
CGCCGCTCGAAATCCTGAAGGTGCTTCAGCCCGACGTGTACGCCAAGGGCGGCGATTACACCATCGACACCATCGTTCAGGAGGAACGCCGGGCCGTTGAAGCCTATGGTGGAAGCATTGCCATCATTCCCGGCGTGGAAGGCCGGTCTACGACCAATATCATCGCCCGAATCTCGCAGGAGAAGAACGGGGCATAGTCAGCAGAAAAAATTCCGGCCTAGCCTCAAGTGACTGTCCGGAGGGCGAATTACCTTGCAGAATGATACCGCCAGTACCATTCTGCAAGGGGAATACGTATATCACGCTCCAATATTGCACGAACGGTCAATTATCCCAATTCCCACGGGCTCCGGTATTCGTAGTGGAGCATGGCGTTCGCGGCGTCGTTGTTGATGAAGGTCTCCTTTTCCGCGTCCCAATCCAGTTTCGTCTTCGTTACCAAAGCAATGTTGCCAAGGTGGGAGAAGATCGTGGAGCGATGCCCTTCTTCGATGGGGCAGTTGGGCACGGCGCGCGACTTGATGCAGTCGAGGAAGTTGCGGATGTGCAGCTTCGTTACGTCGCCCTCGGGCTGCTTGATCTCTTCGTCCGCGGCGCGCGGGCCTGCATCCTGGAACTGGCCCGGCTTCTCGCCAATGACCTTGTATCCGCCGTCATCGATGTAAAGCGTGCCTTCCGTGCCGCGCATCTCGGATTCGCCAAAGGGAAACATCGGCGTGCCGCTGGCTTCGTATTGCCCGAAGAGCATCAGGCGGCCTGCCTTGAACTCGTACACCGCCTGCATCGTGTCAGGGATGGTACGGTCGTCGTCGATGGCGAAGCGGCCGCCGAGCGCGACAACCGACGAGGGAGACTCGTCGCCGGTAATCCAGCGGAGCAGGTCGAAGTAGTGGACGCCCCAGTTGCCGAGTTGCGAGGAGTATTCCTGCCACCACCGGAATTTGTACGGGGCAATATCAGGATTGAAGGGGCGCATTGGTTTTGGGCCCAGCCACAAATCCCAGTTGAGATCAGGGGGTGCATCGCTGTCCGGCTCTTTGCCGATGCCCTTGGGGAACATGTTCGTGAGGCGGTAGGCGCGCATCATGGTGATCTTGCCGAACTTGTTTGCCTGCACTTGTTCGCGGAGACCCGCGAACAACGGCGACGAACGGCGTTGCAGGCCGACCTGCACCACGCGTTTCGTCTCATTCGCGACTTCCACCATGCGGCGGCCTTCGCGGATCGTGTAGCACAACGGCTTTTCGACGTAGACGTCCTTGCCCGCTTTGCAGGCCTGTATCATGATGATCGCGTGCCAATGCTCGGGAGTCGCGACCATAACCGCGTCGATGTCTTTGTTCTCGAGCAGCTCCCGGAAGTCGCTGTAGGTGGCCACATTGCCGCCGAGTTCCGTCTTCCACTTGTCAAGGTGCGTTTGATAGACGTCGCAGAGCGCGACAATCTCGACGTCTTCGTTGGGCCGCGTCATATTGATGAGCTGCCCGCCACGGTTGCCCGTGCCAACTATTCCAAGCCGGATACGCTCGTTCGCGCCGTGTGCGCGCGGCGACGCCAACGACGCGGCAACCCCCGCTGCCACCGCTGCACCGGTCTTCACAAAAGTCCGTCTAGAAATCTGCTCCGTCATCGTACACCCCCAACGTTCAGTCTCTCTTACGGCCACTGGTTAAGAATATCGTGAAATCCCGCAGGTTGCCATCTACGTCAGGCTTTTCCATCGTCGCCGCGGTGCGGACATGCACGTCTTCAAACCCGGCGCGTTCAAAGGAGTGACGCATGGCTTCCCGGTCGAAACCATTATGAAAGACACCTGAACTGTCCGCATGAAATTTCCCATTCTCTAGGTCAAGGTCGGCCACGCATGCATGGCCTCCTTTGACGAGGACGTCAGCAAACTGAGCGAGCAGCCCATCGATATCCTCGATGTGATGAAACGCCATGTTACTGACAACCAGATCGAAACGCCCGTCTAGTCGCGCGCCGGAAGTAATATCCACGTACAGTGTCTTGATGTTCTCGATGCCATTGGCCTGCACTTTGGCCTCCAGCGTTTCCAGCATGCCCGGCGCATTGTCCGCGCAGGTCACGGAGCGCACCTGATCGTGCAACCGTACCGAGACCAGGCCGGTGCCGCAGCCAAAGTCGAGCACATCCATTTCTTTCGTCACTGCAACCGTATCCAGAATCGCGTCGGCCACATCGCTCGCCATTTTGACGCGGGCCGGTACCGAATCGTACGTCGCAGCCTCCAGGTTGAAATCTCGCATCGCTCGCTCCTGTCTCCAAGTCATGGAAATTGCGCCGCTCTGGCGCGCAATCATCTACTCTTTTGGGCTGTGTTACTACCGGTTACCCGAACACATTTTTCTGGAATGATCCGAACCGGACCTATCAGTCCAGACACCGGCAACGGCTTAAAATTCAGCAGCGACAGCGTTGATGAATCCGTGTCGTGCAATCCCTGGCCGAGCCGCACCGCTAATTCATCCGGTACCGGCGGCATGCGATCCAGTCCCGTTATCGCGTTGATGAGAGTGTTTGTAACGCGAATGACCAGCGCATTGTCACCCTTTTGCGCAGCCGTTGTCACGTCGAGGCGCTGGCCGCGATACCAACGGACGCCCACGGGTTTTCCATTCAGCGAGACCTCAGCCACATTGCCGACCTGTCCGAGGTCCAGCCACAGGCGCATGTCATCGTTCGCGTATGCGTCCGCTAGCGTAAAGTTGATGGAATACGTGCCCGTGCCGCTGAAGTGCTCTGTGTCCTTGTGTGCGGTCCACGATTCCAACTGCATGACGTCCTTCTTCACGAGCGGAAACCCCGGCGCTTCCAGGACCATTGTCCACACGCCATCGACGGTCCATGGCGCAGGCACACCATCTACCTGCACGCGGCGGGGTTCGGGCTCCGCCGCGAGTTGTAGGGTGTGCATGCCGTTGCTCGACGTCCACGCTTGTGCCAACCCGCCGGTGATGTTCTCAACCGAATCGAACGACGAGTACAGAGCGTGCGTCGTATCTTCTTCTCGCTCAAACACGAGGAATGTCGATTCGTAGGGACCTAGCCGGAGCGGAACTTCGGTTGCGCCGGGGAGTGACTTATAGACCCAAATACGGCCAACGCTGCCGTCGCACGGGTTCCACCGATACGGCGTGCTGCCCGCGACACGAAACGTAACTGGCATGTTGACGGGTCTGTCCTGCACGTTCGCGACAAAGTAGATGTCGCGGTCGTCTGAGGCGCGGTGGTTGAACAGGAGTCCTTCATTTTCGCGCATTTCCTCGCGGACGAAATCGATGCCCATGTCCGGCGCGACGTGTTTGCGGAGCGTATTCACAAACGGATCGAACACGCTGCTGCGCTTATCGAGCGGATCGGTGCGATCGAGTACGTGGCATACCAGATAGGTTCTGCCCTTGCCGAACTCGTGCCCGTCCTGCTTTTCGGAGGATGCAAAGAGGTCCCCCACTATTTCGCGCAGCTTCGCATCCTGCGTCTGCCAATCGCGGAAACCGGTTGAAGTCTCCGGAACACGTTCCAGCGCCACGACAATACCGCCTTGGGCGACGTAGTCACGAATACGTTCCAACGTTCTCAGAGGTAACGAATGGAGATTGGGAAGGATGAGCAAGCGGTACCGATTCGCGTCAATACGCAACTCCTGTCCGTCAAACTCTGCGCGGTTCTGCAGCACGTTGTCGTTAAGCAGATCGAAAGCATAGCCGTTTGCCCACAGCAGTTCGCCCAGAGAACCCCACTGAAAGTCGCGCGTCCATCGGCGCGCGTTGAGGCAGTTCTCGGTCCATTGGTTGGCAAGCGGCGAATAGACGGCGATGTCCGCAACGGGGTTGCCTTCGCGAAGCAGGCGGCAACTGCGGGCCACGTAGCGGCTCAGTTCTGGGTAATACGGCCACCAGATGTTCGTGTGGTCGACATGAATCGCGGCATTGAAATCGCGCGACGGCGCGAAGCTGCGTTCGGGCGTGCCCAAGTAGCCCGAGTTGTAAAAGAGGTTTGCGCCGGATTGCAGAAAGACATCGCCCGCGATCTTCAGCTCTTCGAGCGTCTCGCGGTACAACTCCCAGTGCAGATAGGTATACGCTTCCACGCTGACAATGTTGCGTCCGTAGAGATGCGCGCCCGACGCCACGTACGCGCGCGGACCAATGCGGGTGTCGAACCACGGCACACAGTCCTTTTCTCCCGCCGTGATTTCCATTTCCGGGATGTGCGCTCTGCCCGCTCCTTCGATGTTGTCGGTGGGGAAGCCATAGGGTTGAATGCGTCCCTTTACGTTGTGGCGTTCGCACCAGTTCAGGAACGGCTCGAAGAACGATTCAAATCCGGCGCGGTCGAGAAAGGCGTTTACGTCGTAGCGAATCTTCGGAGAGATATCATCGACTTGCCACCACACCGCGGGAAGATACGGCGTGAGATCGTACCCCATGACTTCGCGAAAGCGTGGAAGAAGGCCCTCGTTCCAATAGAAGGCATTGCGATGAATGGGCACTTCGAAGCTATCCGAGAAGAATGACTCCACAGTCGAGCCGAACGCTTCACCAACAGCCTCCTCGTAGAACGCGCCGACGTGGTCGAAGTAGCGTTCCATGGCGGCCCTATTCAGATGATCGACCACGCCGTCTTCCACGCGCGTGAGCCAAAAGGCCATGATGCGCCAATGTCCTTCGGGGACTTGCCACGCAATCGTGCGGCCGGAAGCGTTTGCAGTGATATCCACGAGGGATGCCGATGACAGCTTTCCGTCTTCAACTCGACCGGCGACCACAGCCAGCAGGCGGTCCTCCGGTCCAACTTGGCGCACGGATCGTGGGACATCCAACGGATTGATGGTCACAGCGAGTGAGAGCGGCTCCGTGAGCGAGGCGGGACCATCCACTTCCAACGCGCTGGAAATAAGGCACTGGTTCTGATCGTCCGGTGGAATCCAATCGCCGCCAAAGACCCAGCCGGGTCCGCCAAAATTGAACGAAACGCTCATGTCCAGCGATTTTGCCACGGAAACCATGTGCTTGATCTGTTCGAGATACTGTGGAGAAAGGTACGCGAAGTTTCCGCGCTCGTAGACTTCTTCCATCGTGATTTGCTCGACGCCGCCGATGCCGTGGTCCTTCATCTGGCGCAATTGCCACTCGATATCGTCTTTGGTCATCGCGTTTCCCATCCACCACCATCGCGTTCGCGGCCAGCAATCCACGGGGGGGCTTGCGAATTGTTGCTGCAATTCCTTTCGGGGAATCGCGCCCTCCTGCGTCGCGGCTGGAGATGCGTTCGCAAGAAGGAGGAAAACGATGAGAGTGATTGACCGCATGAATCTGAATCTCCGCAGGCAGTGTGTACGAATCGGTCGCGCGACCAGTATGGCCCGGCACGGCGCATTCCGCAACGGATGCGTGCCGGGGCGTAGGCGAGCCGGGAATAGCTTGCATAGACTGCATGTTACGTGGTATATCGACATTTCGAGACTTCTCGAAATACAGAAATGCGGCGCCACATAACGTGGTGTGCCCGCTGAAGATAGAGGCAGGTATGAACGTCGACGAAATTCTGAAGGCCCTGGCCAATCCGGCCCGCCGCGAGATTCTGGCGTGGTTGAAGGAACCGGAGCGGCATTTTGCGGACCAAACGCATCCGCTTAAGGACGGCGTGTGCATGGGCAAGATCTTCGAGCGTTCCGACTTGTCGCAGAGCACGGTATCGACGCACTTGGCGACGCTCCAGCGGGCGGGCCTTGTTACCGCGACGCGTATGGGCCAGTGGATCTTCTATAAACGCAACGAGAAGACGATTAAGGAGTTTCTCTCGCACATGAAGGGCGAACTCTAAAGCGTCTATTCGGATTGAACATTAAACCACCAGCGAGGAATCAGCTATGTCCGTACTTTTCGACCCGGTCCAACTTGGCGACTTTCACCTTCCTAACCGCATTGTCATGGCGCCATTGACACGTTGCCGCGCGAGCGAAGGGCGCGTACCCAACGCGCTCATGGCCGAGTACTACGCACAACGCGCGACCGCCGGACTTATCATCAGTGAAGCCACATCAGTAACTCCAATGGGAGTTGGATATCCCGATACGCCCGGCATCTGGTCGCAGGAGCAGGTCGAAGGATGGAAGTCGATTACGAAAGCCGTGCATGAGAAGGGCGGCCGGATCATATTGCAACTGTGGCACGTGGGACGCATCTCGGATCCCATTTACCTCAACGGCGAATTGCCTGTCGCGCCGAGTGCCATCGCTCCCTCAGGGCACGTCAGCCTTGTGAGACCAGAGAAGCCGTTCGTGACGCCGCGTGCGCTTGAGTTGAGTGAGATCCCGGCCATCGTGGAGGCATATCGAAAGGGTGCGGAGAATGCCAAGGCCGCTGGGTTTGACGGCGTGGAAATTCACGGAGCCAACGGTTACCTGCTTGATCAGTTCTTACAAGACAGCACGAATCACCGCACAGACGAATACGGCGGCCCAATTGAGAACCGCGCACGCCTCATGCTCGAAGTCGCCGACGCGGTTGTTTCGGTGTGGGGGCCGGGGCGAGTCGGCATGCACATTGCCCCGCGCGGCGACGCGCACTCGATGGGCGACTCCGATCCGAAGTCCACATTCACCTACGTCGCGCGTGAACTTGGCAAGCGTAAGCTGGCGTTCCTGTGCGCTCGCGAGGCGCGCCGCGAAGACAGTCTCGGGCCGCAACTGAAGGCGGCGTTTGGCGGAGCGTATATCGTCAACGAAGGATTTACCCGTGCGAGCGCGGAAGAGACTATCAATGCAGGCGAGGCCGACGCGGTTGCGTTTGGCAAGCAGTTCATCGCCAATCCGGATTTGGTGCACCGGTTCAAGCTTGACTCCTTGCTGAACGATCCCCAGCCCGAAACGTTTTACGGCAGCGGCCCGGTCGGGTACACCGACTACCCGGTATTGCTACCGTGCGCGTCGTGCGTGTAGCGAGACCTTCTGAATTAACAGCGCGCTGCCGTCTTTCCAGAAGGCGGCAGCGCGTTCCTCTTCCTCGCCTCAATCGAATCGCTGCAGAAAAATTACTCTAGCGCTCGATCGGCTTGATAATCGGGCATCCCGTCGACAGAAGCGTCAAGCCAAGGACAAAAGCGACGGCAAACGCCGTCTTCGCAAGCGTCAGGACACGGTTCTTCACAAGTCTTCCTCCACGGTTAAAACAGTCAGAATTCGAACTTAACCTTGCAGCAACGTATTCAGAGACAATGCCGGGGCACGTGCCCGGAACTATCCTGACAAATTCTACACAACCAAAAAGCCTATTGAGAATCCCTCAACAGGAAACCTACGATAAGGAGACTTGCTGGTGGCCGTCACCACAGCAAGAGCGAAGCCAATCGTATCGGAGGAAGCCTTATGCTCTGGCCCCTTGTGCTCCCGGCAAAAATCACATTTTGGCTTCTTCTTGTCGTTCTCATCGTATCTACAATTGCCGTGCAAAGGTATTACAAGAAGGGGATGCGCGCTCTCACCATCGGAACGGGCATTTGTATCCTGCTGTTTATCCCGTGCTGCATCGGTGTTCAGACAATCATCGACCCATATCGCTTTGGCGTGTTTACGTATCCGGATTTTCTGTCCGTGAAAGACTTCCGTGTCGAGCGTTACCTACCGGATACGGCGACCAACATCACCATCGACAAGTATCCGGAGGGATTCTGCGCCAAATTCTCGATAAGCAAGCAAAATCTGGACGAATTCTTTGAGCGCCAGTGGAGCGAACGCGGCAAGGAAGCAAAGAATCCGCGTGAATCGCCGAAGCCGAACGATGAACTCGAATTTGTTAACAGGCAGATCGCCAGTCTGGGCTGGAAAGCGCCAGACGGTTCGATAGGGTATAGAGGACCCCGAGCATCAAATGGCGCCGGCTTCACGCTGATGTATAACGAGCCGGAAGGCATCGCGTACGAGTTAGCTGGCTACTGGTAGGGTTCCGAATCACGCGAGATGTAGTAGTCTTCTTGTGTGAATTAGAAGCACGCACTCTGCAGATGAGAATAGACACGCACGCGCCGGTCAGTAAGCACCCACCTCGATGCATTCTTCCTCTTCAATATGCCGCAAACGCTCGGCATACTCCTGCAAATGCCTGGCCCGGTCCTCATCGGATAGCCGGACCGGTCCGTAGACGATGTGCGGCGCAAGCACATCGAAGCCGGTGAACTGAAGCATCCCGCGATGGATCGGGCGAAGGATGGCGGCGATATCGCCGTTGAATCCGCCCTTAACGTAATGCTCTGCCCCGCCCCCGGTGGTTAGCGACAGCAGGGCGCGTTTTCCGCGAAACTTGCCGGTCTCGTAAATGTGCCCCATGCCATACGTACGTCCCATCGCGAACACGCGGTCTACCCAACCTTTGAACACCCCGGGCAGACCAAACCACCACAACGGAAATTGCCAAATCATGAGATCGCACCATTCGACCTTTTCGATTTCTTCCTCGATGTCCGGGGCAAAACCGTCGTGCTCGGTCGCGTAAATTTCCTCCAATTGCTGTTTAAAGTAGTCGGGGTCTTTGACCGTCGTGAAGTTGTGACGTCCCGAAATCGGGTTGAACCCCATGGCGTGTAGATCGGACGTTTTGACCGCGTGTCCTGTTTGCACCAGCGTATTGCACGCAGTACGGAACATTGCGCCATTAAAACTGTTTGGTTCTGAATGCCAATAGACTACGAAGCATTTCATATAAAAGAGCCTTCTGAGTTGCCGTTGCTGCGAAGACGTCCGAAACCTCTCGCCTGACATCTGCCTCAAGATTGGAGTATGGTGACACGGCAGGATTATACAGGCTCTTTCTGTATACCCGTAAAGTCCTTTCGAGGGGATTGAACATGTCATCATTTCGCACCAGGTTCTTTTACCGGCTCCACGTTTTGCTCTTGGCACCGTTGCTGTGTCTTTCTGCCTACGCGGCCGAGCAATGGCAGATCGGTGTAGGCTCTCTCCTTCAGTCTGAGGAGGCGGTTCGACTGGCGACAGACGATCTCGTGGCAGCGGGCAAGCAGTTCGGCGTGGAATTCGAAGTGATAGACGATTCCGCTGTACCCGCTAAGAACGCCATTCTCGTCGGCGATGGAACGCGCAACGCCGCCTCTGCGCGACTGGTGGCTGCGGGCACGCTGAAACTGGACCCTCCCGCGGATGCCGAGGGGTATCAGATCTGTACCTTGAAATCGGGCGATGTGCGCACGATTGTGGTGGCGGGGGGATCGCCGATTGGCGACGCGTACGGCCTCTACTGGCTTTGGGATCGCCTGCGCGTACACCGGCATATCCCCGACCTCAATGTAACGCGCATCCCCGCCATGAAAGTGCGCTTCGGGGCCGCGTGGGGGCGCCACGGTTCCGGCGGCGGCGACAAGGAGCAGATGCACCTTGCGTTGCGGCAAAGCATGAACTGGGTTTCCGGCCCGCCGATACTTGACTTGATTCCGTGGAATTCCGAGCCCGAAGCCACGCTCAATGCAGAAAACCGCGAGAAGGCCCGCGAACTCATCGCGTATGCCCATGCGCTTCACATGAAGTACGTCAGCTTTTCCAACGACTTCACGTACCATCCGTCGCTGTTGCAGGAAGCGGGCGCGACGTTGTCTCCGTGTGATCCCAAGTTCTGGGAAGCGCTCAAACTGAAATACCGCAAGTTGCTCACTGCGCTGCCCGAGTTGGACGGCGTGGAAATCTGCAACGATGACATCTCTGGTTTTTGGGACGCGTACAAGGCGTACGACGTCATGCACGAGACGCCGGAATGCGAGTGGTCTTACACCAAGCGGTTTCGCACTTTCGTGAAAAGTGTTCACGAGGTTGTTGCGGACGAATTCGACAAAACCTATTTCCACTTCACGTGGGCGCTGACGCCGCACGAGATTCACAACCAGCCCCTCGTTTTCCGTGAAGTGTTCACGGACGAAATTCCGACGAACAACCTGTATCTCATTCCGAAGATCACGGCGGCGGACCGGTGGTGGTACCAACCGTACAATATGACTTTCAATCTGACGCCGCATAAGACGGTTGTCTGTTTCGAGACGATGAATTACTACGAGACGGGGAAGACCAATATCTTTCCCACGTTCTCCGGCGCGTATTTTCAATCGGGGCTTCAATTGTTCCTGTTGCCTAAACCATCGAACGTGGAAGGCATCGCCGCATTGGCAGGCATCGATCACGAGGGGTGGGACACAACCGCCGCGCATGGGTACATCCTCTACCGGCTCATGTGGGACCCCAACGAATCGATGGAGCAAATCGCCCAAGACTTCTGCGCGATTCACTTTGGCGCCGAGGCAGCCAAGGGCATGGCGCAGATCTATCTGAAGACGTCGTCCGCTTACAAATACGGACTTCACATCGAGCCGATATCGTATGGACAGTTCAACTCGTTCCTGCACATGCGTGTCGGCACCTTCCCGGCCGACGGTTACCCGAGCATAGATGGAGGCAAGGAGCATCTCGCTTTCCTGCAGAAGATCTACTTGCGATGCAAACCGTGGATACCCGAAACCTTGGACGATATCCAGCATGGGCTCAATCTTGCGGACGAGATGATCGCCGGCTTTGAGGCGGTCAAGCCGCATCTCGATGCGGCGCAGGCCCAGACCATTGCCGACCGTTTGGCCATGACGCGCAACCTGATTCGAACCAACCAAGGATATGTGGAGACAATGTTCGCGTACTTTGCATACGGCGAAGACCCAACGCCCGAAAGGCGAGACGCGCTCGCCAAGGCGTACGAGAATCTCGTCGCGACGCGCAACGACTTTATCCACACGCCCGGCTATGGGTATCAGCTCTTCGGAGTCGACGTGTTGATGGATGTGGTGAAAGCGGATCTGGCCGATCACGAAGCGGCGCAGTTGGCGCTCGCGCACAAACCCACACGTACCGAACTGGACGCGACGATTGCAAGCCAGCAGCAACGGTATATGGAGGTGCTCGATGCGCATGCGAGCGACGCCGTGAAGTTCGCGCACGTCGAAGTGATGGTCGACGGCTGCGACATCCTCTCGGTGTCCGGGGACAAGTACGAAATCGAGCACCTGCGTTGGGACGGTCCCCTGGTTCGCGAACTCAAGTTCGAAACGTCGCTGCCGCGCGAAACCGTGACGGTTGTTCCGAAAGACATTCAATCGCGCCCGATGCACCCGTTTGTACTGGAGCAGCCCAGCGCCGCAAACAACTACACGGTACGTATCTATCTAGACGACCTGCCCGGCGGACAGGACTGGATCATCTTCGATCTCTATTACATCAAGGCATCGCCGGAATCGCTGGGCTTGGCGATTCCATGGGGGAAGTAGTCTCTCTGTGGCGAAGGAGTTCTAAAAGGGAGGGAATATGAGAAGGAGTGTATTTCATCTCTCGGTGTTGGCAGCTCTACTTGGCAGCGTGTTTTCTGCTCACGCGGCGACGTATTACGTCGCGCCGCGAGGTCTCGATTCGAATGCGGGTTCGCGTAACGCGCCGTTCAAGACGATTCAGAAAGCGGCGGATGTGATGCAGGCGGGAGACGTGTGTGTGATTCGCGAAGGCGTCTATCGCGAGACCGTGAAGCCTGCGCATTCGGGTGAACCTGGCAAGCCTATCGTGTTTCGTGCGTATCGCGGCGAGCGCGTCGTTGTGAGCGGCGCGGATGAAGTGGGAGGTTTGAAGCCGGAAGACAGTGTGTTGCGAGCGCCGGTCACGGAGCCCTTTGAGCAGCTTTTTGTGGACGGCCAGTTGATGAACCCTGCGCGGTGGCCCAACGCGACGCTTGATGTGATGACACCGGCTTGGGCCGAAGCGGACGCGGAAACGAACGCGAACACCATCGTCGACAAGGAACTCCCCGCACTCGATTTCACCGGTGCCATGCTTCACATTCTTCCGGGAAGCAAGTGGGTCTCCTGGACCCGACCTGTCAAGGAATTTGAAGCGGGCACTCACAAGCTGAAATTCGAGGGGAACTGGAGTCAAGACTCCGCCCACGCGGTCAACAAGGGGACCCGCTATTTCGCTTATGGAGTGGCGTCGTTGTTGGACGCGCCGGGCGAGTGGTATTGGGACGCCGCGAGCAAGACTGTGTCGCTGATACCGCCCGACTCTGCGAAATCGCATACACCACGCGTGGAAGTGAAGCGCCGTTTGTATGCGTTTGACCTGAGCGGCCTATCGTATATCGAGGTCGATGGCATCAACGCATTCGCCGCAACATTCAATCTCGCCGATGCCGCGTACTGCGTTGTCGATAATTGCCACGTGCGCTACGCGTCACACGTCGCTCAGTGCGAAGGATGGGGCACGGCGGCGCACACGAATAGCGGCATCCTTGTCGGCGGTCACGACAACGTCGTGCGCCGGAGTTCTGTCGTGTTCAGCGCGGGGAACGGAGTCACGTTGGTCGGCGAAAACAACGCCGTCACGGACTGCGTGGTGCGCAACGTCGACTACGCGGCCGTGGACTGCGGCGCGATTTGGGCGGAGGGCCGCGGTAACATCATTTCGCACAACACGCTCTCGGATTGCGGGCGCAGCGTGATTGTGCACCGCACATTGAAGGCGGGCCGTATCGAGTACAACGACATCGCGAACGCGGGCAGGCTCACCACCGACCTCGGCGCGACGTACTGTTTCGGTACGGACGGCGAAGGCACCGTCATCGCCTACAATTGGGTTCACGACAACCGCGCGGAACACGTGGGCGTGGGCATCTACATCGACAACAACTCCTCGAACTTTCTGATTCATCACAATGTGTCGTGGAACAATCCCGACAGCGGAATTCGTCTCAACACGCCTTCCATCAACAATCGCGTCTACAACAACACGGTGCTTCAGAACGGGGATAGCGTCAATTACTGGGGCGCGGACAACAACAAGGAACAGCCGGGTTGTGTGCTCGTAAACAACATCTTTACCGATGAGGTTCGACTCGGCGACGGCATCGACGCGCACCACAACTACTCCGGCACGGAGCCCGGCGTCGTCGGTGTGAAGTTGAACGACTTCCGGCTGGGCAGCACGTCGCCGTGTGTAAATGCGGGTGTCGTAGTGGATGGCGTAACGGACGGATTCAAAGGCAGCGCACCCGATCTCGGCGCATACGAGCGAGGTGTCAAGGCATGGCGCCCCGGCCACACGTGGGGCGAGCCAAAAGACTTCAGCAAAGCGGATGCACGAGCCGATGAGCGCATGAAACCATGGCGCGACAATTGGGGGCATCACCCTCCGAGATCGAAACCCGCGCCGCATGCGCCTGCGCGCGGCTCTTCTCATGGGACCGTTGGCGGGAACGCGAGAAGATAAGGAGCGATTTCAAGTGCGAGAAGCAGGGACTTGTCCCCGCTTTTCGCTCTATTCGGCGGTCCAGAACCGTTGATCGCTGCCGCCCGGTCCTGCTTTCACGGTAAGCGAAGCGGCACATTTGGGGCAGTGTCCGGCGTAGGCCGTTCCATCGTGATTGAGGTAGACGCGCGCGTAGACGTGACAGCACTTGAACAAGATGCCGATGAAAGGGCGTGGAGAAGGGTTTCTCGAATTCGAAGGCTTCATAATTGGTGTCTCGCGGCGCTACGCTTATTTCTTGTCACCGGCGGCTTTCGAAGCACGTGACGCTGCCATTCTCTCCAGCAGGCTCCACAAGATCCAGATAGTTCCTGCCGTGACAATTCCTACGAGGGCCGATAGTCCAAGTACCAGTGCCATGGTTACGGATTCTCCGGCGCCGACGGCGCATGAGGAACTAACGGCGGCGATGGCGGCACCACCGGTTGTTCTTTGTTCGGCAAGTCACCCGACTTGAGCCGTTCGGCGTTCTCGTTGAAGGTCTTCACGTCGTTACGAAGCTTGTCGAGTTCGGCCTGCATGGCTTTCACTTGACGCAACAACGCTTCGTTGGACTCGCGCAACGCATCATTCATCTTTCGCAACTCGGCTTGCGAATCCTGAAGCCGTTGCTGCAATTCGTCGTTGCCGCCTTCCATCGGTTTCGGCTGCTCCACCGTTGGAGATTCCGGCATCTTCACTTGAGTCTTGGGAGGATCGGTTGTGTCGGCTGGCTTGTCCGCAGCGGGTTCCTTCGGCGGTTCCGCGATAACCGACAACGCGTCGAACCAAGCAGTCCCCATCCCCTTCAGCACGCATCGCAACACGACAAAGTCCGTGCCCTGCGGCACCGGCACGGTCAATTCCACGGGAGTCCAATCGGCCGTTCCGCGCACCGGCTGCGTGTCGCCGGAGGACTGCTGCAACATTACTTTCCAGGGGTTCTTTCGATAGCACTGCACCCATATCGCCGCCTCGTCGGCCCGCTCGGTCTTGATGCTTCCACGAACCTTCAGCGTGCGCCCGCCGAGGTTTTGAAGGATGTTCTGGCTCCAGTTGTTTGCCGGTTCGACGGAGTATCGCATGGGGTTGTACAGGCGCAGCGAGTACGAGCCGTCGCACGCGGTTTCCGTATCCGGCACCCCCTCGGCACCCTGCATGGGCTCCACGAACACATTCCAATGCTCCGGGGCATCGTGATACAGAAATTCAGCGCTGGGGTTCTGCAGTAATTCCTGCGGTGCCGGATCTGGCGACGCGCACAGGGCAATGAATAGCAACGCATGTATCATGAAGTCAGTCTACCGCTAAACGCGGTCCGCCGCAAAGCGGCTATGCGGAAGGCGGGCGCGCCAGAAGCGATTGAAAGCGGGGATGATTGCGCAGCGGAGCCAGGGGTTCCAGATTCAGCAATTGTTCTCTCAACAGCGGACGGTGTTCGACGGCGCGCGCCAGCGAGTCGATGGCTTCGTCGGGACGATCAGGAGCGAATCGCGCCAGGAAGAACGCGAAATCGAGATGACCGTCCGGATTACGCGGCTCCATCTCCGCGGCAAGCCGAAGTTCCTTCTCCGCGTCATCGATGCGATGTGTCGCCACCAGCGCCCGGCCCAGCAGCCGCCGCGCGGGTACCCACGCGGGCTCCAGTCGCAGACACGCGCGCAACGCCTTCGATGCAGTTTCCATATCGCCACGTTGGAAGGCCTCCGCTCCCTCCTTCCACTTGCTCACGATTCGACGACGGCGCGACGCGAAGAACGCAAGCGTCACCACCAAGATTGTCAGTCCAACAAGCGTTGTCCAGAATGATTCCACAGTCAGGCTCCAGCTACCGCCAATCGTTCAAGGCATACCCTACCACATGCGGTCAATTGCCTCGAAACCGCGACGTGAAGCATGAAGCATCACTGCAAAAAAAGAGCGGGCCGCCACGAGGCGGCCCTGAGGCATAGAGGAGGAAAACAGAAACTTACATCGTGCTGCGTTTCTTCATGCCACGGCGCACAGCCATGAACGCGATGCCAATACCCAGAAGCGACAAGCTAGCCGGCTCAGGGACAACTGACAGGTTGGGTTCGGAGGGCGAGGTTCCGTACTGGAAACTCACATCCGAAATGTCGTCGAGGCTGAGGTCCCCGGTGAAGCTCAGCGTGAATATCACCGAATCCTGGATGAAGGGGTTCGGACCGGTCACGGGCGTGTTACCGCCCGTTGTGCCCGAAGCAGGGACGATACCGTAGGCCATCCCGCCGACATTCGCTTCACCGTCCAGATTGTCGCCCGGGAAATAGTCGCTGCTCGCGCCAAACAATCCGCTCAGACCCGTGGAACTGATTCCCTGATCGGCCCCGCCCGGCGCGGCAATACCGGATTCGTACGCCCACTCGCCACCGACCACGCCGCCTACCGGGGCATCGTCATAGAGCACCACGCTGCTGCCACCCAGCACCGCGGAAACGGGAGTCAGGGTCACTCCGTTCAGCGAGAAGAAGAAGGCTGTCAGGATGTCTGCCGGTTCCAATGCGGGCGACGTCGCCGTGTTGGTCAACGTGATGATTAGGTTACTGCCGCTGATTTCGAATTCCGCCGATGCGCTCAAGTTGGACAACGCACCTGATCCCGCCGCGGAGAATGTGATGGAGGCTCCGGCAGGAACTACCGCCAGCGCCAGTGCAAGAGAAATACCCCAAATCAGTTTTGTACGCGCGTTCATAATTGCTTCACTTTCCGCCCGGCATCGCAGCCGTTGCGTGCTTCCCCAAGCACTCTAGGACCAATATTGTAAATGCACAGCCACCCAGAAAGATGCAAGCGGCATGCCGAGAATTGAGGCAAGGTAATTAATTGACATGTTTGCACCCGAACCTCCCGTCGCCCTGCCTGCCTACATCGGTTGAATTTCGTAACAGGCCACTAAGTCCTAGCTTAGGCCTCTATGAGTCTGTATAATGTAAATACTGAAAAAAAGTGGAAGCAGTACTGCGGGAAGGAGTGCTGCGGAGTTTGCGGCATACGGGTAGTTTGTTTGTCACGTTTGACAACATATTCTCTGTCTTTGTGGTCATTGGTGACAAACAGTACTGCAGACTATCGTTCAAATACATGATCGTCATTATTTGTTCGATAGATTTCATATATCGGGTAATACGTCTGCAAGGAATCGATGGATGCATGGGATGCAATGCGCGTTACTGCTGCGAGTGTTTACATCCAATACTCGCCGCTTATTGATTGGGCCTCTCCTCTGTTACGTATTGACCCCAAAAAGTTTAGGGCCGCCACGAGGCGGCCCTGAGGCTTGGAGGAGGAAAACAAATGGCCTAGTTTGTACCGCCCTTTTTGAGTACGCGGCGCATGGCCATAAGCGCGATACCAATGCCCAGTAGGGAAAGGCTGGCCGGTTCGGGGACGACGGTTCCCGGCAGGTTCGGCTCGCACAGGTCCGTACCGTACTGGAAGCTCACGTCCGAAATGTCGTCCAGTGTCACGTCGCCTGTAAAGCTCAACGTGAAGACAACTGAATTCTGAATAAATGGATTCGGGCCGGTTACGGGGGCGTTGCCACCGGTTGTACCGGACGCCGGGACAATACCGTAGGCCATTCCCTGCACGCCCGTCTGGCCAAACAGATTGCTGCCCGGGAAATTGGCCGATCCAAACAAGTCAAAACCTGCCGCACCAACACCTTGGTCGGCATCGCCCGGGGCATTGATTCCGGAAGCGTAGGCCCATTCGCCACCGACCACTCCGCCAGCGGGAGCCGAGTCATACAACACGATGCTGCTTCCACCCAGCACGGCGGAAACAGGAGTCAGCGTTGCGCCGTCCAGCGAGAAGAAGAGGCCCATCAAGACATCCGCCGGCTCCAATGCAGGAGACGATGCGGTGTTGGTGAGTGTAATGATAAGGTTGTTGCCGCTAATCGCAAATTCCGCCGAGGCACTTAGGTTGGACAAACCTCCGCTGCCTGACGCCGAGTACGTTATCGAAGCCTGTGCGGGCCCTGCAACAAGCGCCAGCAATACTGCTATGCCTGCAATCAGTCCCAATCGCGAGTTCATAGTCCCTTCACTTTCCGCCCGGCATTGCCGCCGTTGCGTGCTTCCCCAAGCACTTTCAAGTTATCCTAATGCACAGCCGTACACAGTAGCGCAAGCGGCGTGCCTGAAGTGAAGGAACAGGACTCATTCTAAAATGCCTGCGACAGGCACAGCTCTCGGAGAAGGTTGGAGAATTGCCTAAGTGCTTATTTTATAGCGTCTTATGTGAATGGGCATTCTGAATGATTAACCATCGAGAGTCATCTCATGACGACACATGAGGCGCTTACAGGGCTGACACCTCGATGCATGCAAGTTATAAGTTTGTCAAATCTGACTACTATTTTGACAATGACTCGGTGAAATTCGCTAAGAAATGGAACTGTCAGCCGCTCCAGAACCCTGCATATTCGGATGATGTCCCAATTCCATATTCCCAAAGATTAAGGCACCCGCCATCAGGCGAGTGCCTAAGCTACAAATAGGGTAATTTCTCCTACAAGAACGTAAGCTTATACTTCTTTCTCCTGCGGCCAACGTGACGAGCGATTGGGGCGCGGATGCTTACGAACCTGGCACTCCTTCGCGTTATCCCAGAAGAGCGTCTTGTCTTGACGCCACGCATCGCACCCCAGTTTCGTGGTAACCATCGCGCGATAGGCCGTCTCCGCATCGCAGTGCACGGGGCCGCGCGAACGGATGGCGTTGAGCCAGTTGGTCATGTGTTCTTCACGCGGTTCCAGGGGAACGAAGATCTCTTCCGCCCCGTACTTCCCCTTGAACCACTCCGCGAACTCCT
>JAIBAQ010000123.1 GCA_019695095.1 Candidatus Hydrogenedentota bacterium | reverse complement strand
CTTCCCAAGAGTTGCGCCGCGGACATCCGGGAATCGGAGGTAGAGATACTCCCGGTAAACCGCGTGTCGCACGCTATCGACTTGGCCTTGGAACGCACATAGAATTGAAGTAAGTAAGAACCGACGGGGAAAGCATGGCACGCAAACCAAAGAAAATCGGCAAGGCCGCCTTGCGCGACGCAATCACAATGGTCTCACCTGGCACGATTCTGCGCGAGGCCATCGCGGCAATTCTTCAAAGTGGCAACGGCGCCCTGCTGTGCATCGGCGAGCCCAAACGACTGGGCGATCTCTCGGAAGGTGGAATTGAGATCAACGTCGACGTGACACCGCAACTGCTGTATGAGTTGGCGAAAATGGACGGCGCGATAATCCTCAGCGAAGACGCCTCGCGCATCCTGTTTGCAAACCGGTTCCTCAAGCCAGACAGCTCCATTCCCACGGACGAAACGGGAACCCGCCACCGCGCCGCGGAACGTATCGCTCGCCAGGCCGGATGCACCGTCGTCGCGGTCTCGGAACGTCGCTCTACGGTTACGCTCTACGTGCAGGACACCAAGCACGTCCTGGACACCATCCCCACGCTCCTGAACAAGTCCATGCAGGCAATCAACACGTTGGAAAAGTACATCCGTGTTTTGGAGCAAGCCACTACCGATCTCAGCACGCGCGAATTCGAAGACGTCGTGACCATTTTCGACGTGTGCAAGGCCGTCCAACGTTGTGAGATGGTCGTGCGCATTGCCCAGGAAATCGAGCCCAACATACTTGAGCTTGGAATCGAAGGCCGCCTCATCGCCATGCAGCTTAAGGAACTCGTGATTCCGCTCGAAGAAGCGGAACTCGTGGCAAAAGACTACTACCGCGATAAGGGCGGTTTGAAGTTCGAACAGGTTCAAGAACGAATCTCGGAGCTCAGTCAGCAGGACCTGCTCAATCTGAGCAGTATCAGCCAGGCCCTTGGCTATGGCCCGAACCTGAAAAGTATCGACACTTATCTCACCTCGCGCGGGTATCGTTTGCTCATGCAGACTCGCCGCTTGACTCCGCAGTTGATTGACAACCTCGTAGCCAAGTTCGGATCGCTGCAGCAAATCATGCGCGCCCCCAAAGAGGAATTGTGCGAAGTGGATGGTGTCGGAGAAGTGCTTGCGGAACGCATTCGCTTGAGCTTGAACAGCCTGCGCAGCCAATTGGCGTTGGATCGCGGCCGTCGTTAAAGAACCTGTCGTTTTAGTCCCTATAAAAATGAAGAATGGAGTTGGTGCCTGACCGTGCGATACCTGCTTGACTGCCAAATTGAAAGCAACCGAGAGATTGCTCCTGAACAATGCCGGATGACCCTGCACGCGCCCGCCATCGCGCATGCGGCTCGCCCCGGCCAATTCTGCATGATTCAAGTGAGCGAATCGCTTTACCCATTCTTGCGCAGGCCGATGTGCTTCGAGCGAATTCGCGAAGACTCGATCTCAATCCTCTACAAGGTCGAAGGTGAAGGCACGCATATCATGTCGCGCCTGCTCCCTGGGCAAACCGTGGGGATTCAAGGTCCATTGGGCAACGGTTTTCCTCTCGACGCCACGGCGTCGCGACACATCATCGTTGCAGGCGGTATAGGCGTCGCGACTTTTCCCGCGCTGGCCGACGCGCTGGTTCGCGAGTGCAAAATCATCCCCGAAGTCATTCTCGCAGCGCGCAGCAAGCATCTCATTCTCTGCGAAGACGAGTTCCGCGAATTGGGTTGCACGGTTCACGTTGCGACGGATGATGGTTCTGCCGGCGAGAAGGCCTATGCGTCCCAGATGCTGGCCAGGCTCAATCCCGGACCAGGAACGCGCGTATACGCCTGCGGTCCCATGATCATGATGAAAACCACGTCAGATGTGGCGGTGCAGGCGGGCGCGGAATGCCTCGTATCCCTTGAGGCACAAATGGCCTGCGGCGACGGTGCGTGCTTGGGTTGTGTCGTGGAAGCCACGAGAGAATCCGAAGGCGAACGGCGCGTTCGTGTCTGCTACGACGGGCCGGTATTCGATACCACCATCATCGATTGGGAAGCCCATCGATTTGCCTACGATCGTTGACCACAGGCGTCAATACTCCACAAGCGAAAACGAATCGCTAGTGTTGCTGCCGTCTTCCCAGACGACTTCGTAGACACCCTCCAGCAACCGGGTATAGGGTTGTTGGTCTTCCGCCGCGTACGTCGTAGCTCCGTCGCCCAGATGATAGAACCCTGCAATTTCGCCCACTTCGACCCCGGACTGACTCACCAACGCCGCACTGTATTCATAATTGCCGGGTCCGCTGGGTTTCGTCACGACCACCGGCACACGAACGGCCAACCGCTCCTGAGCCATGGCGTTGTTGAGCCACGTGCGAACCGCGTTCGCAGGCACTGCCGCGAGCGCCTCGGTCCCGGGCACGTTAAACGTATCCACAGCGACGAGCTGCTCATCTTCGTTGAAGGTGGCTGTGAATAGACCCTTTTCCCTGCTTCCCCATTCCACAGTTGCCCAGCCGATCGGCTGAAACGGTACCGCTAGACCCTCGCCAAGAATGCGTCCCGCCTCCCCAAGCGTCAGCGCAACCTGCTCGTAGGTCATGCCAAGGGCCAACGCATTCAGCTTCTCCGCCGAGAAGCCACTCGTCTGCTCTACTGGAGCTTGGGGAGCTTCCTCCTGGATTGGAGCCTCTTCCGGTGTCTCATCCTGCGGCGTAACATCCTTGGGCTGAGAAGTCGGCGCCGTGGAGGATCGAATGGGCACCTGGGAGGCCGGCCTCGTGCTTCCTGAGCGGGCTGGCACAATCGGTTTGGAGGCCTCGCGTTGCTTGGCTTCGGCCAGCTTCGATTCCACCCTCTTCATCGATTCAGCCAGTTTTACTGGCTCCGGCTTCTGATCCGACTTCTGCTCCGGTTTCTGGTCGACATCTTTGGATGCCGTCTCCGGCTTGGGAACAGCATTTCCCATCGCCTGAGAATCGGGAACGGTCCTCATACTGGTCTTCGCCGGGGTGGAAGAGAGATAGCTCCAAATACCCACAACCGCCGCAGCCACTCCGACCAACAGAAATGCCGCCGATATAACGAACGCTTTCTTGTTCATTCAGACTCGTATTCGGGAGCACGTCCGCTCCCTGGTTTCCAACCACGTTACGCCACCGGGGATGTCCCGAGGACAGCCCTTACAAATCGTACCATCACTCCTGCCCAGGACAAAAGCAAAGCCGCCCGGTTTGTGCCGGACGGCTTGAAAATGCGCTTTCACAGTTCGACTATTTCAGATCTTTTACCGCTTCCAGCACCTCAGCGGCATGTCCTTCCGCCTTCACCTTGGGCCAGACTTTGGCAACCTTACCGTCGCCGTCTATCAGGAACGTTGCGCGTTGAATTCCCCAGTACTTCTTGCCGTAGTTGTTCTTCTCAACCCACACCCCATACTTCTCGGCCACGGCGTGCTCCTCGTCGGCCAAGAGTATGAAGTTAAGTCCATATTTGTTCGCGAACTTGCAGTGAGATTCCACGCTGTCCGGACTGACCCCCACCACGACCGCATTGGCCTTCTCGAAGTCCTTGATACTGGCCTGAAACTCGTTTGCCTCAATCGTGCAGCCTGGCGTGTCATCCTTGGGGTAGAAATACAACACCACCGACTTGCCTTTGAAGTCAGATAAGGACACGTTCTTTCCGTCGGTCGATTTAAGGGCCACAGAGGGCGCCTTTGATCCAACCGCGGGTACTCCCGAACTCTCGCTCGCCATATAGCATTCCTCCTGAATAGCGCGTGATCTGCGTGTCTTCAGAGAGAACACTGCCTGCCAGTCAGTCATTTCCGCTGCCGTCGGAATCTGCGGCCTCCACTAGAGAATCGACCTGCAAATGGCGTACGCTATGCCAAACGCGCCTCAACGCCAGTTGGGGAGTGGTGTACTTATTTTGGGGTGGCACGGGGATGGCTCCGCGCCCTCAACCGCGAGGAGAGACGATGATGAGACGACAACTGGTGTGGCTGGCCGCTTGCGCCGCGTTCGTGATGATCGCTGCGCCCTACGCCGATGCGCGATCTTCCAAGCCCAAGATCAAAGAATGGTCTCAGATGGAGAAGAACAGCGAAGGCAAAATGGAAAAGGTCTATTACATGACCATTGACGGCGTCATGGTCCATGAGACAGACCCCGCCAAGTCGGCTCCACCTCCCATCATCACTCCCGGAACGTGTAGCACCCAGGAAGTCCCCGGGACGGCCCCGTCTGACGCCACAGTCCTCTTCGATGGCAAGAACCTTGACAACTGGACCTCCACGAAGGAAGGTGAGCAAACCAAGTGGATTGTCAAGGACGGCGCCATGTCCCCCGTAAAAGACTCCGGCATGATTCGCTCCAAACAGGAGTTCGGTTCGTGTCAGCTTCACGTCGAATTCGCCACGCCCGTGCCCGCCGAAGGTGAAGGGCAAGGCCGCGGTAACAGCGGCGTCTTCCTCATGGGCCGCTACGAAGTACAAGTGCTCGATTCCTACGAAAACACCACCTACTTCGACGGCCAATGCTCGGCCATTTACGGAAGAAACAAGCCGTTGGTCAACGCATGCCGCAAGCCCGGTGAATGGCAATCCTACGACATCATCTTCCATCGCCCCGTCTTCAAGGGCAAGCGCGTCGTCAAACCCGCCACCTTCACCGTCTTTCACAATGGCGTATTGGTTCACGACAACTACCAACTGACCGGCGGCACAGGCTGGCGTGGATCGCATTCCGTCACGCCCTATTCGCCGCACGGTGACAAAGGCCCCATCGAGCTACAGGACCACGGCAACCCGGTTCTCTTCCGCAATGTGTGGGTTCGCGAGTTGAAGGACTGATTTTCGACTTTGCCGGCACGGGGATAACGAACGCACCCCGTGCCGGTTTCCCATTTACGCTCTGTGAAACTCCGGGGGGGAATCGTCATGAGCCGCACGGTTACGCGATACGCGCTATTATCTCTGCTACTTCCCATACTGGCATACGCCGATGCCGTGTTCGACTTGGGCGCTGCAAAACTCACCATCGACACCCTGGGTTATGCCACTCTGAACCTATCGGGCGAACAGGCCCCGTGGCCGAAATCGGAACACCCCATTGTCACACTCGGTACTTCACAGGAAGTCCTCTTGCCGGAATCCGTCGCACAAGACGGTCCCGAACTGAAGATTCAATTCAAAGAGGGAGCCTACGCCGTATATAGGGTGACTCCCCAAAGCGGTTTTGCCGTATTTGAACTCATTCAACTAGAAGTCCCCAAAGAGACAACTCGCGTCAATCTCTTCAGCCTCGGAGTGCCTGAAAACGCGGAACTCATGACAAACGTGAACGCGTGCCGCTCAGGTTCAAAGGTGGTGACCCTCTCCGCCGCGGAACCCAACATCCATGCATTTTCGCAAACACTCGACAGTCAGGACGGCGATAGCGCGGGGTGTAGTCACACGATTACACCCACAACCGACGCCAAATCCGGGATTGGAGCAGCACGCTTCACCGCAACCTCGGGAGACAAGCCAGCCGGTTGGAGTGTGTCCGGCCGATATCTACCCCGTCCGCTCGATCTCACGGGCATTACAGCCATCCGTGCGTGGGTGAACGGCGATGGACAGGGCGAACTGCTGAAGTTCCAACTCTATGACGGTTCCGGCGGCTACCGCGACACGTACTTGCCCATCGACTTCACGGGGTGGCGCCAGGTCACGCTAACCGAGATCCCCTACAACACGATCAAGCCGGAGCACATATCCGCGCTCAACGTCTACTACAACGGCCTTCCCGCCAATGCGACGGTTACCTGCCTCATCGATCGTGTAGAGGCAATCATAGTGCGCAACGGGATAGAAGAAGCTGTACTGCTCGAAGATTTTGAGCCAGAGCACTCGCGTTTCTTCACGAAGCCCCAACCCACTCTCTCGCTTGAAACCAGTGCAGCCCACGGACTATTGCCCGCGCGCTTCGGTCTTCTCGTCAGCAGCGACGACACGTTTTATGACGTTATGCAGCAATTCGAGAATCACGTGGGACTTCCTTGTCCAGCGTATGAAGGTCGTCCCATCAAGACCTCCCCACTGATCAAACAGTCCTATCTGTTCATCACCAGTTTCAGCGAGCCCGAATACGACACGGTGGTCAATATGGCGCGCCGTGGTGGATTCGGCACTATCCTCATACTTCAAGACTCATGGACTCGTTCCACCGGGCATTACGAAGTCAACGACAAGGCGTTTCCTGGTGGGATTGAGACTCTGGCTCGAACGGTACAGCGCTTCAAAAAGGATGGTTTTCGCGTAGGGTTCCACTTCTTGGGCGCGTCAATCTATCCCAACGATCCCTATCTCACCCCCATACCCGATCCGAGGCTTGTCCGCGACCACTCGACAGAACTCGCCGAAGATGTCACTGCTGACTCCGACTTCGTACCCACCATTGCCGCTCCCGATGCTTTTCCCGCCGAGGATGGCGGATACATGGGCTATGGCACCATCATCCAGATTGGTGACGAACTCATTGCATACGGCTCGCGAAGCATGGAATCCCCTTTGGGCTTCAAATCGTGCCAGCGCGGCTATTTTGGTACCGCACCCGCTCCGCACACCAAGGGTGAGACCATTCGCCATCTAAAACGCACCTACGGGTACTTCTTGCACGACATGGACTCCACGCTCTTCGACGAAGTGACCAGCAACATGGCCAAAGTCGCCAACGCTTGCGATGTCGATATGCTCTACTTTGACGGTTCCGAATGGCTCCAAGGAGAGCACTGGTACTACAACGCGCGATTGATCAAGGGCTTCTACGACAAGCTGACGCGCAAGGACATTCTTCTCCAAGCAAGCAGCTATAGCCACTATTCTTGGCATATGCTTTCTCGCAGTGCATCGGCCGACGGTCACGACGATCTGAAGGCATACCTGGACGAACGCTCCGGTTGGTTTGACGCCTTCAAACGCGATGCCATGCCTCTCGACATCGGTTGGTACTACGGTTACGATCCGACTGCCACTCCTGACATGTTTGAGTACATCCTCGGCGCGACCATCGGCTACAACTCATCCATGTCTTTTCAGGTTTCGTGTGGCGCGGCGGCAAACCATCCGTTTACGGGCGCGATTCTCGACCTGATATCACGCTATGAGAAGTTGCGCCTCAGCGGAAGAGTGCCGGAAGATATGCGCGAGCGCTTCCGCGTCGAGCCGATTCTTGCCGGAGTCAAACAGCCCGAGGAACGCGAAAGCCTTCGCGAACATCGCCGCGAGTTTCGCCTTGTGGGAACACCCGGTCACGAAACGTTTCAACGGGTGGACTATCAGCCCTGGCACACGATCGATCCGGCCTATCCGCAAACCGCCACGTGGTCCATCCACGTTCCAAAGGGTCCCGCAAAAGTCGGCGTACAATTCCGCGTTGTGTCTACGCCATGGACCATCGCCGGACCATCTTACCGAAGTGCCGATGCCGTTCTGCTCGAGGGATTCGACGACCTCGCACCTTACCTCAACACCCCCGCTCCAAGCACACCGGTAACCGTTATCGAAGGAGGACAAGGAGGCGCAACGCTCGACGGAGTCTCGCAACGCCTTGCACAGTTCTCAGAAGCAAAGGAAGGCGGAGCCTGCGCCGAATACACCGCCACAAGCACAAGGCCTTCTCCAGACGGCTGGTCCGTCGTCACGAAAGCCTTCGATCCGCCTCTCGACCTCTCTTGGTTCAAGGCGATTGGCTTCTGGCTGCGCGGCGATGGAAAAGGCGGGCAGTTCAAACTGCAACTCACCGACGGCGAAAAGGCCACCGACTGGTACATCGCCAACGACTACGAAGGCTGGCGCTACCAGCAATTGCCGCGGCCCGAGATAGACCCCATGAACTACGGTAAAGTGCGTACGCTCAGCTTCTACTACAATGGCCTCCCGGCCAACACAGGCGTCACCTGCGCGATAGACGACGTCAAAGCGCTGCGCGCCGTCGATACACAGAGTCTGTCAAACCCCTGGATCGAGATTGACGGCGCTCGAATCCCATACGCGGGAACGCTTACGGCTGGACAATATGCCTTCCTCTACCCCGGAGACGCTTGGCTGCGCTACGGCCCGGCTTTTGTTGAGGCAGAGATCATTGGCGACTCGCTTCCAGCATTGGAAATCAGCGAAGGCGACCACACCATTCGCGTCGGGGCAGAATCACAAACCACGGCATCAATGACGCGCGTCGTGCTCGACCTTCCAGAGCGCTACGAAATCCCCATGGTGCAACCTTAACGTCTTGCAGGTGTGTAGAGCGCTAACCAGCCAGAATTGCGGTTAACGCTGCGTAATTACATAGACCGCTTCGTCTGCGAGCAAGTTGGGCCACATGCGCGCGGTCCAGCCCAAGCCCTTGCGATTGAGCGGAATTTCACGTTCGATGCGGATGTCGCGCATCGCGCAGTAGTCTCGGAAATCGTTGATCGAAAGCACGTGGCGGTTTGGACTGATATACCACGCATAAGGAAGGTTGCGCGTTACGGGAGCGCGGCCCAGCACGACCATCTTGGCCCTCACCTTCCAGAACCCGAAGTTCGGAAAACTCACGATACACTTCCGCCCCACGCGCAGCATCTCGCGGAGCGCCTGTTCCGGCTTTCGAAGGACCTGCAACGTCATGCTCAGGATAACGTAGTCGAAACTGTCATCCGGCATTCCAGACAAACCGTCTCCGATGTCAGCCTGAACGACAGAAACACCTCGGCGAATACAGCTCACGATATTTCCCTGAGCCAACTCCAATCCCATGCCGTCCACGCGGCGCTGAGCTACGAGTTCTTCCAGCAATTCTCCATCGCCGCAACCGATATCCAAGACTCGGCTGCCGCTGTCAACGAGGTCCACGATCATGTCGTAGTCGACACGATGCCCTTCGTAGATGCTCGAAGTAAACGTCGGCGGCGGTCCCAATTCCGCTTCGGAATCGACTTTGGCCGGTCTCCCCCTGCGTTCGCTCATCGGATTCATCGTGTTCTCTAAGAAGCCGCTGATGATCTTTTTCATCACGTCCACTTCCAACAAGAACGCATCGTGACCATAATCCGATTGGATGTTGCAGTAGGTCACGTCCTTGCGCTGACGCGTCAACGCATTAACAACTTCCTGGGACTGATACGGCGGGTAGAGCCAATCTGACGAATACGACAACACCATGACTTTGCAGTTTACGCGTGCCATCGCGTTGTCCAGCGATCCATAGGGTGCGGCCACGTCGAAGTAGTTGATCGCCTTCGTTATGTAAAGATAGCTGTTTGCGTCAAACCGATTGACGAACTGTTCCCCTTGGTAATCAAGATACGTCTCCACCGAGAACTCGCTACCAAAGTCGAAGCTATACCGCTCAGCCTTGCGCAAAGCTCGCCCAAACTTCGCGCGCATCGACGCGTCCGATAAATAGGTAATGTGCGCGAGCATACGCGCAATGGAAAGCCCTTGCGCGGGATGTTCGTCGCTATCGTAATAGTCGCCCTCATTGAACGCCGGATCCGCCTGAATGGCATGACGCCCCACGGCATCGAACGCGATCCCTTGCGCATTCAGAAGTGGAGTCGATGCGATAACGATGGATGACTTCATCAGATCGGGATAGCGTGTCATCCATTCCATGGCCTGCATACCGCCCATCGAACCGCCTGCGACGGATAGCAGCTTCTCGATTCCAAGGTGTCGAATCAGCTCGCGCTGTGCGCGCACCATGTCACCGATCGTGATAATGGGAAACGACAAACCGTAAGGTTTGCCCGTTTCAGGATCGATCGAAGAAGGCCCGGTGGAGCCTTGGCATCCACCGAGCACGTTGGAGCAAATGACGAAATACTTGTTGGTGTCGAAGCCCTTGCCGGGGCCAATCATGTTGTCCCACCACCCCGGTCTTCGATCCTCGGGTTTATGGTACCCGGCCGCATGGGCGTCGCCCGACAAGGCATGCACAATCAAGATCGCATTGGACTTGTCCGCGTTGAGTTCCCCGTACGTCTCATATGCGAGCGTAACGGGACCCAACTTTCGTCCGCAGTCCAACTCCAACGCGTTTGGCGGATGCGCAAACGTGAAGTACTTCGTCTCGACTATGCCTACCGAACCTTCGTCAGCCATACCTACCGCTTCGCTTCGGTTCGCCTTGTCCGTCTAAATTGCCAGAAATCATCAAAGTCGCTTCGAGGTTACTTTCCCGCTGCCGCCAACGCCTGATCGAAGTCCGCAATGATGTCCTCAATGTCTTCAAGACCCACGGACACGCGCACCATGTTGGGTGTTACCCCCGCCGCTTCCTGCTCCGCCGCATTAAGCTGCTGATGCGTGGTCGACGCCGGATGAATCACCAGCGTTTTCGCGTCGAGCACGTTCGCAAGGTGAGACGCCAGTTTCACGTTCGAAATGAACTTCTTGCCCGCTTCCAGGCCGCCCTTGATCCCAAACACGAAGATCGCACCTTGGCCTTTCGGCAGATACTTCTGCGCTCGTGCATAGTCGCCGTGACTCTTCAGGCCAGGGTAGTTTACCCACTCCACGCTCGGATGCGCTTCCAAATGCTGCGCGAGTTTCAGCGCGTTCTCGCAGTGCCGCGGCGCGCGCAAGTGCAGCGTCTCCAGCCCCTGGAGCAGAAGGAATGCATTAAACGGCGAGAGGCAAGGCCCCATGTCGCGCAACAGAGTCACGCGCGCCTTGATGATGTACGAGATGTTCCCGATAGGCTTCAGCGCTTCATAGAACTTCAGCCCGTGATAGCTCTCGCTTGGTTCGGTCAGTTCGGGGAACTTGCCGTTGTTCCAATCGAACTTCCCGCTGTCGACGATGACGCCGCCAATACTTGTGCCGTGACCGCCAATGATCTTCGTCGCGGAATGCACCACGATATCCGCACCGTGCTCAAACGGACGAAACAGCAGCGGCGACGTTACCGTGTTGTCGACAATAAGCGGAATCCCATGATCATGGGCAACTTTGGCGATCGCTTCGAAGTCGACCACATCGCCAGCCGGGTTCCCGATGGATTCGATGTACAGGAACCGGGTCTTGTCGTCGATAGCTTTCGCAAAGTTCGCGGCGTTGCTCGCGTCGACAAATCGCACGTCGATTCCCAAATCCTTGAACGTATGCGCAAACAGATTGTACGTGCCGCCGTAGAGCGTCTGTGACGACACAAAGTTCTGGCCTGACTTGCAGATGTTCAAACATGCCAACGTTACCGCCGACGAGCCCGACGAAAGCGCCAGCGCCCCTACTCCGCCTTCAAGCGCGGCCATGCGTTTCTCAAACACGTCTACCGTCGGGTTCATGATCCGCGAGTAGATGTTGCCAAACTCTTCCAGACCGAACAGGCGCGCCGCATGTTCTGGACTGTTAAACACGTATGACGTTGTCTGGTAAATGGGAACTGCGCGCGCGTTCGTCGTAGGATCGGGCGATTGCCCGCCGTGCAGTGCGAGGGTGCCCAAACGGTAAGCGTTCTCAGACATGTACTTTTTTCTCCGTGCTCTTCTTTTTTAGTTTTCAAACAATGGGGTCGACAGATAACGCTCGCCGGAATCGGGAAGTACTACTACGATGGTCTTCCCGGCAAATTCATCTTGGGCCGCTAGGCGCGCCGCAACGGCCACCGCCGCGCCGCAGCTTATTCCAGAGATTAGTCCTTCTTCGCGCGTCAACCGCCGCGCCATCTCGAAGGCCTCTTCATTCGTTACTTGCTCTATGCGGTCTACGAGACTCAGGTCGAGCACATCCGGCTTGAACCCGGCTCCAATACCCTGAATCTTATGCGGACCCGGCTTACCGCCAGACAACACTGGCGACGCCGACGGTTCCACCGCGACTGAGAGGATTTTCTTCCCCTTCTCTTGCTTCAGATAACGCGTCGTCCCCGTGATCGTTCCACCGGTTCCAACGCCCGAAACAAACACATCGACCTGCCCATCTGTATCGTTCCAGATCTCAGGTCCGGTGGTCTTGAAGTGAATCTCCGGATTCGCCGGATTCTTGAACTGTTGCGGCAAGAAATAGTCCGGGTTCTCCTGCAGAATGGCCTCGGCCTGAGCGATGGCGCCTGGCATTCCCTTTTCGCCTGGAGTTAACACCAGTTGCGCACCAAAAGCCTTCAACATCGCCCGGCGCTCAAGGCTCATGGTCTCCGGCATCGTCAGAACCAGCTTATACCCGCGTGCCGCCGCCACGTACGCCAACGCGATTCCCGTATTTCCCGATGTCGGCTCCACTAGGGTGCCACCTGGCTTGAGTACGCCCCGCTTCTCGGCGTCCCAAATCATGGCCGCGCCTATCCGGCATTTCACTGAATAAGCAGGGTTCCTTCCCTCAATCTTACCCAAGATTTTGGCCTTCAAACCCTTGCCAATGCGCTGAAGGTGGACCAATGGGGTGTTTCCAATACTAAAACTGGCGTCGTCGTAGACTCGCATTTCCGTCGTCCTCCGAATCGTATCGCTTTGCCTTTTGTGTCACTGCACACAAGTCCCCGGCACACGGTTAAGCACGGCTCTCAGTTATGCCGCCAGTCCTGGGAAGGATTGCGCGATGGTAACACCGTGCTACCGTTGAGTCAACGTCCGCTTGGACTTGTAGTTCACCGGGATCTCGCAAATTCTATATCAAAATAATCGAGTAATGCAAGTTTAATTTCTCCCGTCATTACCCCGCCGCTCTTGCACCCCTTTTGTCGTGTGCCTCAGGCTGCTATAATCCCGTCACTATGTCCACAATCACGCCCAAGTCTGTACGCCGTAGACTTTTGACCATACTCTACGAACACTACCTCAAGGACCCTCTTGAGATGCTGACCCCGGAGGACGTTTTGGAGGACGGCTCCGTTCCCCGGGAAGATTTGCTCGCCAATATTCACTATCTCGGCGACAAAGGTTTCGTGGAATTGATGATTGGGTACAATCCACCCTGGTTTGCGGCCGCACGTATCACCGCAAATGGGATTGACTTAGTGGAAAATCGCTACGAATTCAACCTGCGGTTCCCGCCTCAGCCCGGCGAATTGGAGGCTGCGCTCGCCGACGTCCCGGTTCTTATGGAGCAGTTGCTACAGGAAGCCGAGTTTGCGCCTCTGGACGGCGACGAACGCAAGTGTCTGCTTCGGGACATTCTATATCTACGGGACGAATTAAGCCGCCCCGAAACCCGGTGGCGCGTGAACGTCATTGAAACGGTTTTGCAGTGGGCGCAATCCTATTTCGAGGACCCCTCGGAGCACTTGCCCACCCTCGAACCGCTTCGGCAAGCCATTGAGCGGGAACTAAGCCGCTAGATATTTCTCTTAGGCTTCCTCGGCAATGGCTCCCAATAAGGCGTCGACGCGGGAGTTCGCCCCGCGCATCTCTTCAACGAGAAGCGACGACATTTCTTCCGTGACTCCAAGCGCCTGCATGGCCGCTGTCGGTACTTCGATCTCAGTATCCATCTCCGTCTCACCCAACCCGGCGAGGTACGCGAAATGATTCGAGACGGACACCATGCGCGCAAGCTGCTGGGCCGACGTCGTGGATTCCGAGTCATGATGCCAACGAATACCTTCGGCGAGAGCAGTAGGTAGATTCCAGTGCTCGGCCAACACGCCTCCCACCTCGGCGTGGTCAAGTCCAAAGACCTCTTTTTCAATCGCCCGCACCGGCCGCCGTTCATCACGCGCGCGTGTCACGATTTCGGAGACCGCTTTCGGATAGATAGAGTCCAAGGCGACCTTGCCGATATCGTGCAATAGCCCCGCACTGAAGAATGTCGCGTCCGGGGAAAAGCGCAATGCCTTCGCCAGCCGCTCGCAAAGCATGGCCGTCGCCAGGGAATGACGCCACAATTGGCTCCGGTTGTAGGCAGAACCCTCAGAAGGAAAGGCTCGGAAAACAGAAGCCGTCAACACGAGATTCTGCACATCCCGGAATCCCAGCACCACCACCGCATTCGGTACGCTGCTGATGGTCCGGTAGAAGCCGTAATATGCTGAATTCGCCTGCCGCAACAAAGTTGCCGATAGACTCTGATCGGCAGCTATCAGGCGTCCCAGGTCCAACGCGGACGTATCCGGCTCTGCCAACGCATCCAATATACTGTTGAGTACCGTTGGCAGCGTCGGCAATTCCCCAATGCGCGCCAAAGTATCACGAAGCATCAAACGCTCCACGAATCCCCTCCTGTCAGCCCGGTGTCTATGCACTCTATATGCATCATATCCGCGAAGAAGGGATCGCGCAACTCCCACCTCAGTTCCGAAGCTGTCTTACTTGTCAATGGCCCGGCACAATATCCCCACCCCGCAGCATTGCGGGCAAATCTTCCTTGAGACATGCTCGCAACTCATCGGGTCTTCCTAACTTAGGAAGCATGTACTGCTGAACCAAACCGAATCCCAACGACTCGGGCGTATAGGTGCTAGCCCATTCCCGTTTTCTGCCCCACCCCTGATACACCGCCCCAGGCACGGGAAATTGGTGCGGGAACCAATTGAACAGACTTACACCATCCGCGCCCTCGTCGTAACATGCCAGCGCCTCATCGGCAATCGCTCGAACATGCCGCAATCGTATGGCGTCGCCGTCCTCGGGATTGGGACCATCGTAGTGAGCCCATTGCGGCGTATACGAAATCGTCGGATACACGCCTATCTCTGTTCCCTTGGTGAGAGTCACAAATTCCTTTGTTCGAGGCAAGCCAATCGGAGAAAACAGGGCCGGGCAGATGTAGTCCACAAGCCCTTGCTCCACCCAAGTCCTTACATCCAGGCCCAAGCTCTTACACGACGCATTTGTTGGCTCTCCATAGTATGCACCCGGGAAGTCCTCTTTCTTAAAAGGCCCCTCCAGCATTGGCCCCACGCGAACCCCCAGCAACAAACGCTTTCGACCCTTTCGTTTTGCGGCTTCATCCAGCATATGACGTGTCTCCGCCACCATGCGCGTCAGCACCGGATAGTTCTTCAGCGGCTCCGATATCATGTTGTACCAACGTCGAAAATCAAATTCGATCCCGTCGATGTCGTACTCGCTTACAACTTCGGTAAAGATCGCCATTCGATGTGCGAACACCTCCGGATGCACTGGGTCCAGACAGTTCTTTCCCGGAATACACAAATCCTTGTGCGCGCGATCGAAGTCGGACAAATCCAACTCGCACTGATAGAAATCTTCCGCGTTCATGCGGTAACTGGCCACAATGGGAACTCCGCGTTCCCGGCAGGCTTGTATCGTTATGGCAAGCGGGTCCGTACCCAACTCAAGTAACCGCCGCATGGCGGCCGCTTGCCGTTCCGCGTCTTCCGGCGAAGTCTCTGGCCACACCGCTTTCGTGACCTCAGCATGGTACTTGTCCCACGTCGTCGCTACCTTGCTGCGATAGATGACGGGGTCCGGCATCCCCACATTCTGCGCCAGTATTCCCGGCTTCAGATCCAGAATCCGCATCACCGCATACCGGTACTCCTCGACGGTTGTGTCCTTGCCCGAACTCATCCACAGGATGTTATTGATGTCGTTGTTGAATATCGTCCCCAGCTTCTTCCCGGACAAGGCGGACTCATCGGCACCAGCCACGAACGCCGCAAGGACACATATAGCCGTGCCATAGACCCGCGCCCATCTGCGCATGCTCGTACTCATTTCTTGCGCCACTCCAGGATCGATATCACCGCGTTACCCTCAGGATTCAAATTCTCCGCTTCCACAAGCACCGTCCCGTCTTGCGTCGATGCAGCATCCACCGGCATTTCGATCCATTGACCGCGTTTGAATCCTTCAAACACCCCCAGTGCTTTTCCATCTACACGAATCGCTTCCTTGCGCCCTCCGCCGAATCCATCGGGGTCAATAATATAGAGGCGCAGAACCCCGGCCGCTGAAGCAGGCACCTTCAATTCAATCGACAACACCTCCTTGCTGGCGCGCGTGTGATACACCGGACCAGGCCACCCCGCGTATCCGTATCCGTCAACCTTCCCCAGCGAAAAACCATCTTCAGCGTAGAGGACTTCTTTCTTTTCACGCCCGCAGAGCATGTAGAACGCGGTTCCCTGCTTCTGGAGTTCGCTTTCCGATGGCAACACTTCCTTCAGCGGCCACGCCGGATTGTCGTCGGGCGCGGGCTGACGCTCTGTCAGAGACGGCAGGTTCCCCACTGCGGCCGGAGTCTGCTGATACCAATAACACACGCTCGAAAACTCGTGATAATACCCCTCCTCGCCGACCATGCCCTTAATCGTCTCGTTCTCATTCTTCCCGAAATCGATGGCTACTCGCAGCGACTTCTCAAACGGGATCGCATCGTTCACGAAGAACTTGTACGCTGCTGCCCCCTGGAAATACTTCCGATAACCGCTCACGAGAAACTCGCTCTGTGTCTCCGGAAACCCCCAACTGAAACCAAACGAATCCTCAATCCCCTGCAACTCAATGGACGGACTGCTTTCGCCGTCGATATAGAACATCTCGTTCATGTCCACGAGATAAGCGGGCGAACCCGGCTTACGCACCGTCACACTCCACCCCACAAACTTCCCCTTCCCCGATGTCTCCAACGCGGTGTACGCAACTTTCCCCAAAGGCAACGCATCCTGACGCCAATTCGCGTGAAAGTAACCGGCGCTGTCTGAAACCTGATCCAAGTTGCGATACATCACATACGAATAACACGGCATCTTCGACTGCAGCTCCGGCCCCGGCGCCAAATCGCCGTCGTACACGACCTCCACGCGCGCCGATTTCCGATACGGCATCGGCCAATAACAATTGAACCCCCGCCGCACATTCGAGACGACCGTTTCCACCGAATCGTACTGTCCCGCCGGATTACAGAAGAAATCCACCAACGGACAATTCACACTCGGCTCCGGCGCCCCGTCCCAATAGATCCGCAGAATCGCCTCACGCCCCAACTTCAACGAACCCGGCATCGCGAAATGCATCATCTCGATTCGCCCCGGACCCTTCAGGTCCGCGACCACCACCGTCTTCGAAGCCAGAAACTGCTTCTCAACCGGATTCTCCACCCACAACGCATTCTCAGCCTTGATCGCCGGCACATCCAGATCCGGCAACCCCGCCAAGTCCTGCGCCGCCGCCACCCCGCAAACAAGCACACACGCCATTACCCCAGTGAATATCTTCATGACTGCCCCTCCCCCGAGCTGACACCTCATCCGATTTCTCCGCACCACTCTCAACGGTTGGCCTAACTTCACCATACTACCAATCGATCGCATTACAGGCTGCATTCTCAACTTTGCCTCAAGAACCCGCAACTCCCTCGCTTCACAGTGAATCCCCACGCTTCCCATTCCCTTTCCTGCAAAGCCACTTGTTGTGGCGGGGACTCCTGATCCGCCGAGGCGGACCACTCCGCCGACACACTTGTCGGCAGACGATCGACGCCCCCTTGTTGTGGCGTGGTCTCATGACCGCGCCACTCTCTCGACCGCACGTCTCCACAATTATCCCCTATGCATATACTGCCCTCTTTCGCGGAAGCACCCACATCTTCACACTGCATTTTCGCGGTTTCCCGGCCCCGCGACTCCATCGTTTCGCACACGAATCCACTCACGCTTTTCGCTCCCCATCCTGCAAATCCTGGTCATCCTTGCTAAATGCCTCGCTCCCCCCCCGCTCCCAGTGCAACGAACTTGCGCTTATATATAGGCGGCGTCAACACGCCGTCCCGTGCTCGTCATCCGTGCCATCAGTGCCATCCGTGGTTGAAATTTCTCTTGCTCGCGTTGAACCCACCGTTCTCCCGACAACGAGTTACCCTTGAATCGTCAAACTGAACGGGTACCCCCCTGCCAACCACGGGGCCGCCCAATTCACTCGTACAAGGACACGTCGACTAAGCAACCGCCATTGCAGATGCTGTCCAGACCCACTACTATAGAATGAGTTGCCTCCAAGAGCGTTATCGACGACGGGGCAACATAGCAAGGGCGGCACTGACCCAGGCGAAATGCAGTAGCCCAGGGACCGCCCCAGACCTTTGTAGAAAGGGAAATATGCCGTCACCCTTATTCGCCGACAGCCCCACACGGGCAGACCGTGCGGCACGCCAGCATTTCTCACGCGGCTCGAAGCCATCCTTTGCCGGAGCCTCACGCCGGGCCAGCGCGACAGGAAGCGGAAATCGCCTGACAACGGAAAAGAAGG
>JAIBAQ010000122.1 GCA_019695095.1 Candidatus Hydrogenedentota bacterium | reverse complement strand
CCCTATTCGTCCGACCAAAGCCGCTTCGACCACAGCGCGAGAGGTTCGTGGTAGGCGCGACGGGCGCGGTCCAGCGCGGTCTCCAACGGAAGTGCGCGTGACGCCGATTCACGCGGGCCTGTGCCTACGAACCCCGTTCCTTGCGAGCCGGAGGAAACGACTGAACCTTCGATGACTTCAAGCACATTGCGCATGACGTAATGGCACATGGTGTCGCCGTAGGAGCGGCCTGGAACGTGGTCGCATGCGCGCAAGTCTTTTCCGCAGATCGAGCATTCCGGAGTCTCGAACGAGAAGCCGATGGACGTTTCGCGGTAGACGCCGCCCTCGATGTTCAGGATGAAGTCCTCGTTGTCGCGTGTGCGCATGACGTACACGTCGGGCCGCACAGAGAGCCGGTCGCCTTCGCGGTGCAGTGACGATCGGAAGAAGGTACCGCGCGGGAGCGTTCCCCGGAGGTCGTGGCGCTCCATGAGCGGGCGGCCCGGTGTCATCACGTTGATCTTGGATAGCTCCTCGTCGGGAAAACGGCTGAAGTGCTTGTCGATCCCGTTGTGGCAGAGGTCGAGCGTAAACACGACGAATTCGCCGGGCGCGAGCGGGCGCAGCGCGAAGCGGTTGACGCTGGCGACGACGTCTTCCTCTGTGGGCATGCTGCGCGTAGCGACGAGTCTGCCGGATCGGCTGAAGACAAAGGGTTCAAGAGGCATGGGAATTCTCCTTTACGGTTAAGCGGATGCGGGACGGTCGATGCCAAGCGTTCGCGCGGCGTCGGCTTGATCGAGGAAGCCTTCATTTCGAAGCGTGACCGCGTTGGCGATTTCGCGGCCGCGGGCCGACGCCTCTTTCAGCACGTCTACGGTCCGGTTGCCGCGCATCGTCACACGCACGCCGGCGCTGCCCCACATGAGGGCCAATTCGAAGGCGTAGAGGCGCTCGAGAATGCGTTTCACGCTGCGGTTCACCGACTCGACTTGACGGTTGACGATCTCAAACTGGGCGGTTCCGTAGGTTTCGGTGGTGCCGTAGTTGCGGCCCAGCAGAATGGGCATAAGGTGCATGCCGGTAATGACTTGCTCCTCGATGGCTTTGTGGTTGTCGTAGAAGACCTGCGAATGCTGATCGCCGCGCACCATCGTGACGGCCACGTTGTCGTGCGTTACGAGGTTCTGATCGGTCTCGATATTGGCGAGCTTGCGCTTGAGGTCGTCGAATATATCCGCGGTCCGCTTCTCGTAAGCCTCCGGCGATTCGCTCCGATCGCGTTCGCCCGGCGAGTACTTCACATGGAGTTTGGACCAGCCCGCGTTGTGGGTCGCCTTGGCCATGTCTTCGATGAGGCGCTGCTGGATCTTCACGACAAATGGGATGGATCGCAGCATGGAACGGCCATAGGGATTGGTTCCGTCGCGGTCGAGTCCGACGTAAATAAAACGTTCGCGAGGCAGCGGAATCTCGGCGCCATTGTGGACCTGATACGGTTGAAGCACACCGGATTCACGGCGGAACCGAACGGTCCACACGTCTACGGGGACGACATCGTGGATCGTCTCGCGGCTGGGGGAAAGCACAATCTCGAGGGCCGCCGCGCCGTAGGTGAAGAGGGACGTGTAGAAGATATCGAGTAACCCGTCCATACCGCGGTCGCCGCTGTTGACGCGCGCGTCGAGTTCGCGTAGGAGGCGTTCCGCGCGGCATTGGGCCTCATCGGATGACGCATTGACGATGTGGACGTCGTAGCCGGTTTGGCACAGCCGCTTCCAGGTCCATACCGCGTCGGAGATGTCGGGGATGGCATCGCGTAAGAAGCGGTACACACGCAGCATCTCAAACGGCGTGTCGTTGGGAAGGCGGATGAAGCCTTCCGAGGGGCCGAACGCATTGAGGTCTTCGACCAACGACAAGCGTCGCGGCGAATGGGTCTCGGGGCTTCGAAAAGTCTCCATGATGGCGGGTGTGTGCGCGGGTTTGCGTTTTCGCGGTTTCCGCTTCAGCCGGGTGAGCCAGTTGGGCATGGGTTCGTCTCCCGTGGTTGTGTGCAAGCTTCATATATATGCGCGAGTTCGTTGCACTGTGGAGGGGAGAAAATAATGCTTCTGTAGGAGTATTATGTTGCGGAAGGAGCAATTATTTTGGAAGATATTTCCCGCAGAGGCGCGGAGACGCAGGGAGATTACGGTCTGGGGCGTACTCACGATTGATTGGATGGGAAAGAACCAAGTCTTATGCGATACAGGGGACGAGTGAAGCATCTCTGCGGCTCAGCGTCTCAGCGCGAGAATTCTTGCTTTGAATCTTGGCTTTTCTTCAATTTCGGTGAGGCACTGATGAAGGATGGAATTGTGCGGGTGGTGAATGGACTGGAAGAGTAAGAGATTCTCCCGCAGAGGCGCGGAGACGCAGGGAGACTGCGGTCTGGGGCGTACTCACTATCGTTTGGGTAGGAAAGAACCAGGTTTTATTCGATACCGGAGACGAGTGAAACATCTCTGCGGCTCAGCGTCTCAGCGCGAGAAAAATTGGGGGAGGATTTCCGTATGACGGAGAATGAAATCGGAACGATTTGCATTACGACGGCGATTCAAGTTCATCGTGATCTGGGGCCAGGGCTGCTGGAGTCGGTGTATGAGGTCGTTTTGGCTTATGAATTGGAGCAGCGGGGATTGAAGGTGGAACGGCAAGTTCCGATCACCATCGCATACAAGGGAATGGTCTTTGACGAAGCGTTTCGCGCGGACTTGGTGGTAGCGGGGAAAGTAATCATTGAGTTGAAGTCCGTCGAACGCTTGAGTGGAGCACACAAGAAGCAGATTCAGACCTATTTACGCCTCAGCGGAATGAAGCTTGGATATCTCTTCAATTTCGGTGAGGCACTGATGAAGGATGGAATTGTGCGGGTGGTGAATGAACTGGAAGAGTAAGAGATTCTCCCGCAGAGACGCGGAGGCGCAGAGAGATTACGGTCAGGGACTGTACTCAGTATCGATTGGATAAGAAAGAACCAGGTCTTATTCGATACCGGAGACGAGTGAAACATCTCTGCGGCTCTGCGCCTCCGCGCGAGAATTCTTGAATTGAATCTTTGCTTTTCTTCAATTTCGGTGAGGCGCTGATGAAGGATGGAATTGTGCGGGTGGTGAATGGACTGGAAGAGTAAGAGATTCTCCCGCAGAGACGCGGAGGCGCAGGGAGATTACGGTCAGGGACTGTACTCAGTATCGAATGGATAAGAAAGAACCAGGTCTTATTCGATACCGGAGACGAGTGAAACATCTCTGCGGCTCAGCGCCTCAGCGCGAGATGCATTTGATTTCACCTGCAGACTGTCTTTTGCTCCGCGATGGCGGTAGTATCGAAGCACTCCTGGATTTCCACTTTTGACCGTGAGGTTAATTGCGATGCGAGATAGATTGCTTCGATGTGTGTTGTATGTGCTGGCGTGGGTGGCGGTCTTCTTCGCGCCCGCGCACGTGCGGGCCGAGGAAACCGAGTTGGGCGAAGTCGCGTTTCGTCAGGCATTGCTCGATCTCGGCACCGATCTCCGGCTTATGTGTGTCGCGGCGCATCCCGACGACGAGGACGGCGGCACCTTGGCGATGTATCGCCGGAAGTTTGGGTACGCGACGATTGCCGTCATCGCGACACGCGGCGAGGGCGGCCAAAACGAGATTGGCCCGGAGTTGTACAACGCGCTCGGAGTCATCCGCACGAAAGAGATGATTGGCGCCTCCGCCGTGACGGGCGCGGAACTTCACTTCCTCAACCTGCCCGAGTTCGGCTTCTCGAAATCGCCGGAGGAAGCGTTCGACGTGTGGGGTCATGACGAGACTGTGAAACGGCTCGTGCGCATGATTCGCATGACCCAGCCGGATGTCATCATTACGAATCACGGGACGCAAAAGGATCACGGTCACCACCAGGCGATCGGCGCGGCACTGCAGGAAGCGTTCGATGCCGCGGGCGATGCAAGCCGATTTCCCGAGTTGCGCGACGAGGGACTTGAGCCGTGGCGTCCGGCCGAGCTGTATTTGAGAATGTGGGCGCCGGATTCCAGCACGGTGTCCGTGGACTTCAATGAACTGGAGCCGTGGCGAGGCCAAACGTATGCGGAAATTGCTGCGCAGGCCCTGGGAGTGCACAAGTCGCAAGGAATGGGCTTCTTCATCGACCGCTATCTACAAGGCGACGTGAAAGCTTCGTACAAGCCCGTGAAGGAGACGCCGCAACCGGCTCCGGCTTCGTATCAGCTTGCCGCTCCCGGAGGCGTTTTGTTCGAACAACGAGTAGCCGATCGGCTGCACACAGGTGAGGGTCAACGCACGGAGGGGTTCGCGCCGGGCAAGTGGCGCGGGATTGACGCTAGCGAAACGCGCGCCTCGTTGAAACCGCGATTGTTGCAGGAGGTAGCGGCGGCGAACGGCGTGCAACAGCGTTCTGCGACCTATGAGCGATATGCGCGGAAGCTCAATCGCGCCGCTTCCATCGCCATGGATGTACGCCTCTCGGCAACACCGGCCGATCGTATGCTTGTGCGCGGCCAACAGGTTTCGATTGCGGCGACGTTGGCGGACTTCGGAGAGGCGGATGTCGACACTGTTTCGTTTCGATTGGAGCCCGTGAATGGCTCGCCGTTTGCCGAGACTAAGCCCCAGGTGGCTGCTCGCACAGACTCCGAGCGCATGACCGCGGCCCTTACGTTGACTGTACCCGAATCGGCGGCGATCACCGTGCCGAATGCGGACCATTTGTTCGATGCGCATTTTATGGAGCCCCAGTTTGAAGTTGTCGCAAAGGCCAAGGTGAAAGACTCCGAGACTGAGGTCGAATTGCGCCTGCCGTTGAAGGTGGATATCGCGCCCAAGGTAGAGGTCGCGTTTCTCAACGCGCCGGTACTTGTACGGCGTGGTGTGGACAAAGAGACAACGTTCGATGTGCTCCTGACGAATCGCACCGCGACTCCATGTGAGGGAGCCCTGGTCTTGTCCGTTGCGGCGGGTTTGTCGGTTGAGCAGCCGCGAATACCATTCGCGATTGGCGGCGAAGATCAGCAGCGCATCGTTTCGGTGGCCGCCAAGGTGGGCGACGATCTACAACCGCGCGACTACCTTATCAACGCGGTCGTGGAAGGCGACGAAACGCCACACATGACCGCGGCGCGGCTTGTGGATATTGCGGTGCCTGAGAACATCAACGTCGGCGTTATACAGAGTTACGATGATACGTTCGTAAAGACGCTGGAGCGTTTGCATGTTCCGCATGCGGCGCTCGGCATTGGGGATCTCACCCCTGCGCGTCTGGACCGTTTCAGCACAATAATCGTCGACATCCGCGCGTACCTCGTTCGCAAGGACCTCGTCGCAAACAACAAGGCCCTGCTTGATTATGTTGAGCGCGGCGGCAACCTCATCGTGATGTACCAGAAGACCGAGGAATGGCGGCCCGAGTTTGCGCCGTATCCCATTCAACTGTCGCGAAACCGCGTGACACGCGAAGATGCTCCCATTACGTTACTCACGCCAGAGCATCCGTTGTTCACAACGCCTAACGCGATCACGGACGAAGACTGGGGCGGCTGGATTCAGGAACGCGGACTCTACTTCCCAGACAAGTGGGATGCGAACTACACGCCGCTCATCGCGTGCAGCGATCCCGGCGAACAAATCCCGCCTGGCAGTCTCTTGTTCACCCGGTTCGGCAAAGGAACCTATACCTACACGGCGCTGGTTTGGTATCGCCAACTACGAGAGTTACACCCCGGCGCACTGCGCATTTTCGCGAATATGCTGGCGCAAGACCAAGAGTAAACCAAACACCGAAGTGACATGAATCGATACAGCGAGGAACTGCTCCAGTGTCATCGGCGCGAAAGTTCATATTCTTGCCATCGTGGCCAAGTCTGATGCTCAAAACTGGTTGCGGGAAACGGCAGAGGCGTGCGGCTCGAAGAGCTATAATCCGCTTCACGAAATCGTGTATCGCCCCTCGCCGTACTCGCGCGTGCGGATAATGACGAAGTGTCTCCCCGTGTCGTAGCTCCAATCGGTTCCTTCGGCGAGATTCTTACCGTCTAGAACCACGGACGTCGGCTTTTCCGCGCGTTTCACGCGAAGGATGTGCGGCTTCTTGACGCCTTCGACGGTGATGGACACGGAATTGCCCGATGCATCGACGCGCGCCGTGGTGACGCCGCTCTTGTCCGGGTTGCGAATCTCGAAGGCGCTCTTCCCGTCGGGATAGACGAGCAACGTCAAGAACCCTTCCGAGTCGCGGCCGCCGAGGCCGGTATAGGGTCGCGTAACATTGAGCGGGATGATTGCCCCGTCGCGGACGAAGACCGGAAACTCGTTGAGCGCATAGTCGCGAACAAAAGTCTGCGGGCCTTCGAGTACTTCATCGTCCTTGAACCAATAGCGCCATCGCCCTGCGGGAAGCGTAACCTCGCGCGACAGCGAATCTTCGTAGATCGGCGCAACAAGGAAGTCGTCGCCGAAGAGGTAGTGATACTTGGGCTTCTGCGGCCGCATGAGCGGTTTGCCGCCTTCGTGGCACAAGGCGACGTGGGTGTACATGTAGGGGATCAGCTCCGTGTGCAGCCAGGCAAAGGTGCGGTAGATTTCGAGTTCTTCTTTGCTGCGCAACCACGGCGCATGAACACCGTGGCCACCGTTCAGGAATAGCCCGCAAAACGTGGAGAACTGCGTCCAACGAATGAACAGGTTCACCGGAATCGCGCCGCCGCTGTATCCGGCGTTGTCCGAGCCAATCACGCAATAGCCGAGCCTGGCGCTGCGGAGAATATCCGTGAGGGCTTCTTCGAGACCTTCCTCTTTAAGCGACCATTGATGATCGTTATCGCCCACCCAGTTCACGGGGGACGCGTCGATCGGCGCAAAGCCTTCGATGTGCGCGTAACGGTCGAGCGACCGCGCGAGGGTGATGAATTCCGGGTTCTGGGTGAGTCCGTGCTGATACTCTTCGCGGTAATAGAGGTCCATGTAGCCGCGCGTCGAAATCAGTCCCTTGGACGTCATCCGGTAGGGAACCGGCAGTCCGCCGAATCGCGCCACGCAAAACGTACCAGTGCCGTCGAGCTTCCAGCCGTCGAGTCCCCAATCGAACACCTGTTGCTGCATCCCCCGCCACCACTTCACGGCCTCCGGATTGCTGTAATCGATGAGGCTGCCGCTGCCTTTCCACCACTTGGTGGGTGTGCCGTTCCCAACCAGATAGCCTTTGGCGGTGGCCTCTTCAAACCAGTCCTGCGAATCCTGGATACGCGTGTCTTTGCTGGTCTTATCGACCATGCCGGTCATCCAGAGAACGGTCCGGTATCCCCGGCGCTCCAGATCTCCGAAGAATTCGGCGGGATTCGGGTAACGTTCCTCGTCGACGACGAAATCGTTGTACCGCATGCTCCAGGGGCTGTCGATGAGAATGGTGCGAAGCGGCAAGTCGTTGGCCTCATAACCATTAATCAAGTCGGTGACGGCTGCGGCCGTGTTAATGTCGTCTTCCCACGCCCAGCACTCCAGCGCCCACGGCGGTGTGAGCGGCGGCGCGCCGTGACGCGAACCGTTAAAGGGCACGCCCGTAAACGGCAGAATGTAGACAAAATACAAGACCGCGACAAAGAGGAGCACTACCGACGACAGGATGACAAGAATACGGCGTTTCATGTTGGCATTTCCTGGAAGGCAAGCCGATACGGACACGCGGACACGATGCCTGCGCAGCCGTAACGAGGGCAATTGCTACAGAAGCGTTTCGAGACTATCATAAGGTGAGAACTCAAACCACCGCCGCCTGCGGACCTACAGGAGTACTGTGCGTCAGGCGTACGAATGGCGGAAGCCTCAGCGCCTTCAGGGTGCGCTTCCAGCATGGCCGTGGCGAGGAATCCTTGCCCAATAGGCCGTGTTTGAGTTGATATGCGCGGAGCAATGGCGTGACAGATGGTTACAAGGACATGAGTGCGGCTGGCGTGGATAATATGGTTTCTCCTTCGCGGACCGATGCGTGGCGGATGTTCGACCGCATCGCGCACCGGTACGATTTGCTCAACCGGCTGCTGTCGTTCCGGCAGGACGTGGCATGGCGCAAGTTGCTGGTAAAGCTGTTGCCGGACCGTCCCAGCCTGCACATTCTGGATTTGGCGACAGGCACGGGCGACGTGCTGCTTTCGTTGTGCAGAGGCCGAAAGACCATCGAGCGCGCGGTGGGCATCGATATGGCGGGCAAGATGCTCGCCATCGGCAAGGACAAGATCGCCGCGGAAGGTCTCAGCGGGAAGGCGACCATGGTGCGCGGAGACGCGACGCGGCTCGGTGTCGAAGACGCCATGTTCGACGCTGTGACCATCGCGTTCGGCATTCGTAACGTAATCGACGTGGACGCGGGACTTCGCGAAATGCACCGCATTCTCAAACCCGGCGGACGCGCGTTGGTGCTGGAGTTTTCGCTTCCCGGCAACGCGTTGTTTCGCGCGCTGTACTTGTTCTATTTCCGAAACGTATTGCCGCGCGTTGGCGGCCTTATCTCGGGCGATCACGCCGCGTACCGGTATCTGAACACGACGGTGGAGACGTTTCCGTATGGCGAGGCGTTCTGCGCGATGATGCGCTCCGCGGGATTTCGCGATGTTAAGGCTCACCCGCTGACCATGGGCATTGCCACGGTGTACCAGGGAGACAAGTGAGAGTGCGCGGATTTTGGATTTTAGATTTTAGATTTTGGATTGGGGAGCCAAAGCGCGGAACGGCGAGGCCTGAGTATTCGCTTTTGTCTTCGAGGCTTCATCCGAAGCAGACACTTTTCGGCAGACAACAATGACGTTGCTCTTTCCAGATACGGTGGAACACGGCGAGGCCAAGCAGGCCCTTGCCGCGATGATCCAACAGGCGTTCGAATCGGCGCACGCGCGTGGCGTTGAGAAACGGCGCGTCCTGCGCGCCGAGGTGCCCGTTGAGGACGTGGTGCCGTTGCAGTGGCTCGAAGCGCAAGGCAATCGTTCGCGCGGTTACTGGTGCGATCGGGACCGCGAATACGAACTCGCCGGCGCAGGCACAGCCGATATCTTGTCGGCGGACGCCGAATGCGATTACGACGAATTGATCGACCGGTTGCGCAACGCCATCGCGGCGGTGCACCCGAATCTCCGTTACTTCGGCGGGATGCGCTTCAGTCAACGCTCGCCGATAGCAGGGAAATGGCAGCCCTTCGGCGCGTACCGCTTCGTGTTGCCCCGCTTTGAAGTGTTGAATCGCGGCGCGCAGTCGTATCTGGCATGCAATGCCATCGTCGAACCGAACGGCGGCGACGAGTTGGGCAAAGTGCTTGAAGCGCTCGAAGCGATGCCATTCCCCGGCGACGCGTCCAGCGCACCGATACCGGTTCCAACGCGGCGCATCGACACGACGGACCGAGCGCGGTGGTCAAGCGAAATCGACCGCGCGTTGCAGGCGTTTTCCGTAAACCGCTTGAAGAAGGTCGTGCTGGCGCGGGAGGTGGTCTTTGAGTTTGAGGAAGTCCCCGATCCGGTTGCGCTGCTGCGTAAACTAGCGCAAGACGCGCAACACTGCGCCCACTTCTGCTTTCAGCCCAAGTACGGGGCCGCGTTTATCGGCGCATCGCCGGAACGGCTGTACAAGCGCCAAAGCCGGTACGTGCTCAGCGAGGCGGTCGCCGCGACGCGGCCGCGCGGCGCGACGGATGCGGAAGATGCCGCGCTGGAAGCAGAGCTTCTGGCTAGCGATAAGGATATCCGCGAACATCGATTTGTGCGGGATTCCGTTTGCGCGGACCTGGGCGCGCGCTGCAAGACCGTTCATGTGGACAAGGACCTCTCGGTGCTGAAGCTGCCCAACGTCCAGCATTTGTGTACACGGATCGAAGGCATCCTAGAGCAAGACAACACGGACGCGGATTTGCTGCGAACCTTGCACCCCACGCCCGCCGTCGGCGGGTTACCGAAAGAAGGCGCTGTCCGCTGGATAGCGGAAGCGGAACCGTTTGACCGAGGCTGGTTTGCGGGACCGGTCGGTTGGATCAGCGGCGACGGCGCCGAATTTGCCGTCGGCATCCGTTCGGGTTTGGTGAGCGATAAGACCTTGTCTGTCTACGCAGGCGCCGGGATTGTGCCCGGCTCGGTGGCGGAAGAAGAATGGACGGAGATTGAGAACAAACTCAGTCCATTTCTGGGGATATTGACGAAGCCATGATTGCGAACGCGCCAAACATCAACGCGCTGTGGGCAGGATTGCTCGTAGAGGAGCTGTTGCGGAACGGCGTGGAAGCTTTCGTCATCTCGCCGGGCTCGCGCAGCACGCCGCTCACGGCGGCGCTCGGCATCGAACCTCGCGCAAAGAAGTTCGTGCATTTCGACGAACGCGGCGCGGCGTATTTTGCGCTGGGCCATGCGAGGGCGACACGGTGTCCGGTCGCGCTGATCTGCACGTCGGGAACCGCCGTCGCGAATTACTATCCAGCCGTGGTCGAGGCATCCATGTCGCAGGTGCCGCTCATCGTGATCACGGCGGATCGCCCACCGGAACTCCTGGACACAGGCGCCAACCAGACCATTGACCAGACGCGTTTTTTCGGGGTCTACGCGCGTTGGTACGCGGCGCTGCCCTGTCCCGAGGCGACGGTAGCGCCCGAGGTTGTGCTGACCACGGTCGATCAAGCCGTGTATCGCGCAACTCATGGACAGGCCGGCCCGGTACACATCAATTGCGCGTTTCGCGAACCGTTGGCGCCGGTCAAGTCGGCTGAGGTATTCGGCGCGTATTTGAAGAGCGTAGAACCGTGGCTGTCCGGCAACGCGCCGTTCACGACGTACATGAACGGCGAACCCGCCATGCACGCCGATACGCAGCGTGACGCGCTGAAGCTCCTTCAACAAGCCGAGCGAGGCCTGTTGCTTGTCGGACAATTGGCCTCGCCCAAAGAAACCGGCTCCGTGCTCAAATTGGCCAAGGCTTTGCGTTGGCCGGTCTTTGCAGACATTGCGTCAGGGTTGCGGATGGACGACACGTCCAACGTTGTTGTGCATTGGCTCGATCTGGCGCTCGCATCGAAACGCGCGAACGAGACCCTGCGACCGGACGTCGTGCTGCAGATTGGCGGCGCGGTGACCTCCAAACGTCTCGCCCAGTTCTTGGCGGCGCATCCGCCCGTGGCGCACGTGCGGGTCGCGGAGCATCCGCTTCGGCACGACCCGGCGCACAACACAACCGTGCGTGTGCAGGCCAACGTGGAAACTTTCTGCAATTGGCTAAGTGCCGCGCAGAACAAACACGCGGACAGCCCGTGGTTGCTCGGCATGCGGGCTATCGGCGAAGAAGTCGGAAAAGCCGTAACGGCGCGGCTGATGATTCGCGAAGACATCACCGAGCCGGGGATCGCGTGGACATTGTCCAAGCGCGCTCCGGCAAAGTCGGTGCTCTTCGCTGGCAACAGCATGCCGATTCGCGATATGGACATGTTCTCCGCTCCCCGCCACGACGACATTTTTGTCGTGGCGAATCGCGGCGCCAGCGGCATCGACGGCAACATCGCGACGGCGGCAGGATTGGCGCACGGTCTCGACAAGACGGTGACCGCGGTAATCGGCGATCTGGCGGCGCTGCACGATCTCAATTCGCTCACCCTGTTGAAGGACACTCCCGAGCCGGTGGTTCTGGTGATCGTCAACAACAACGGCGGCGGAATCTTTCACTTTCTTCCGATTGCCGATCACGAAGCGGTGTTCGAACCCTACTTTGGCACCCCGCACGGCTTCGCCTTCCAACACGTGGCCACCATGATGGGACTCGGCTATTCGAGGCCAAAATCTCTGAAAGACTTTGCGGCAGCGTATGAGCATGCCCTTGAGTTGGGCAATTCATCGATTATCGAAGTAAGCACGGACCGGCGCGAGAACCGTGCCGTTCACGAGGCACTCCTGGATGCGGCCCGAGCCGCACTCGACGGGAAATGACAGAATCCGGCTCGTCTCCCCTTTACTACCGCGTGACCGGCGCACCCGGTAAACCGCTGGTTGTGTTCTTGCACGGCTTTCTCGGAAGCGCGGACGATTGGAACGAAATTCTACCCGCGTTTGAAACGTCGTTTCGTTGTGTCGCCGTCGATCTGCCCGGGCACGGTAGAAGCTATCGGGCATCGGGCGGGGTTCCGTGCACGTTCTTGGATGCCGCGACGGCGTTGATTGAAGTCGTTGATGCAATCGACGCGCCGTCGTTTTCGCTTGTCGGCTATTCGATGGGGGGCCGCCTGGCTCTGTATGCCGCGTCCATCTACGCAATGCGTGTGGATCGCCTCGTGCTTGAATCCGCGTCGCCAGGACTTCGCACCGGGCATGAACGGGAAGAACGCAAAGCGCGCGACGAACAACTCGCGCGGCAGTTGGAATCGCAACCGCTTGAAGCCTTCGTTCGCGAGTGGTATGAACAGCCATTGTTCGCAACGCTCGCCCGAAATCCCGAAAGGCGCGAAGCGCTCATCGCCCGGCGGCTGCACAATGCGCCGCAAGGCTTGGCGGCGTCGCTGCGAGGAATGGGTACAGGCGTGCAGGCGCCGTTGTGGAACGAGCTTGCGGCCAATACCATTCCAGCGTTGCTTGTGGCGGGGGCAGACGATTCGAAGTTCGTTGCGTTGGGCCAGGAAATGGAGCGGACCTGTGCAGCGGCGTCTCTGAACGTGATGCCGGGAGCCGGGCATTGCGTGCACTACGAAATCCCGTCCGCATATACTAAAGTGGTGAAGGCATTTCTAGAAGGCAGTGAGGAGTAGACGAATGGCCTCGGTGAATTGGATTGAAGCAGGGACGTATACGGACATCAAGTACCACAAGGCGGAGGGGATTGCGAAGATCACAATCAATCGTCCCCGCGTGCGCAATGCGTTTCGGCCGCTAACCGTGGACGAGATGGCGCACGCGCTGCACGACGCGCGCTTCGATCCGGAAATTGGCGTCATCATCTTAACGGGCGAAGGCGACAAAGCGTTTTGCTCCGGTGGCGATCAGAAGATTCGCGGCGACGCGGGATACAAGGACGACGCCAAGAACACGATGCGCTTGAACGTGCTCGACTTCCAGCGGCAAATGCGCACATGCCCGAAACCGATCGTCGCGATGGTCGCAGGATACGCGATCGGCGGCGGCCACATTCTGCATCTGGTCGCCGATCTCACCATAGCCGCTGAAAACGCGGTCTTCGGCCAAACGGGGCCCAAGGTGGGTTCCTTCGACGGCGGGTTCGGCGCCAGTTACATGGCGCGGATCGTGGGCCAAAAGAAGGCGCGAGAGATCTGGTATCTCTGCCGTCAATACAACGCGCAACAGGCACTCGATATGGGACTCGTGAACGCCGTGGTCCCGCTGGAAAAGCTGGAAGAAGAAACCGTGCAATGGTGCCGTGAGATTCTCGCGAATTCGCCGATGGCGATCCGATGCTTGAAAGCGGCGCTGAATGCGGATTGCGATGGTCAAGCCGGATTGCAGGAATTGGCTGGCAATGCGACGCTCCTGTTCTACATGACCGAAGAAGGCCAGGAAGGCCGCAACGCCTTCAACGAGAAGCGCAAACCCGACTTCAAGAAGTTCAACCGGTATCCTTAATGCGGCGGATGGAGAAGTTTGTATGACTGACGCCGCCCCATCGAAGCTGCGCATCTGGCTCATGGCCGCGCGCCCAAAGACCCTGGGTGCGGCGGTCGCGCCTGTCATCATCGGAACAGCGATAGCCTATGCCGATATGCTCGATATCCATTGGCCGTCGCTGGTGTCCGCGTTGCTGGGCGCCATGCTCATTCAAATCGGCACCAATTTCGCCAACGACTATTTCGACTTTGTGAAGGGCACTGACACCAAGGAACGTATCGGTCCGACCCGCGCCACGCAGGCGGGCCTTGTTTCGCCGAAAACCATGCGCCTCGCATTTGTCGCGACGTTCGCCGCGGCGCTCATTCCCGGCGCGTACATCATCTATCGCGGCGGATGGCCATTTGTACTCATCGGACTCGTCTCCATTGTCTGCGGGATTCTCTACACAGGCGGCCCGTTCCCTCTGGGATACCTGGGTCTCGGCGACGTATTCGTCCTAATCTTCTTTGGGCCGGTGGCCGTTTGCGGCACGTACTATCTGCACGGCCTCGAACTCACGCCCGCGGTGGCGATGCCGGGTGTCTTCGATCTGCTGCTTGCGGGCATTGCGCCCGGCCTAATCTCGGTCGCGTTGCTCACGGTCAACAATCTGCGCGATGTCGAGCAAGACAAGATTTCGGGCAAGAAGACGCTGGCGGTCCGGTTCGGGCGAGGGTTTGCGCGTTTGGAATTTCAGGCGTGCATCTTGCTCGCTTGCCTGGTGCTGCCGCTTCATTTCTACTGGGTAACCGGCAACATGCTCATGTGGGTTGTGCCTGCCGTGACGTTGCCGCTGGCATCACGCACACTTCGAACTGTTTACCGATCGACCGACGGCGCCGCCTTGAATCGCGCGCTTGGCGAGACGGGTCGTCTCCTGATTGTCTTCAGCATCGTGTTCTCGGCAGGCTGGGCGCTATGAGAATACGGGGGGCGCGCTACTATCAGTACGCACTGCAACTGAAGCGCCCCTTAATTTTGCGCGGCAAGACCGTCGCGAAACGTGAAGGATACCTGATCGCGATCGAATCCGCCGATGGCGCGATTGGATACGGCGAAGTAGCGCCGCTGCCCGGTTTCAGCCTGGAGAACATGGAATCGGCGCTGGCCAGTGCGCGCCATGTCGTCTCTGCTCTGACCAAGAGCGAATATACGTTGGATGCGGAACCCTACGGCGCGCGGCCTTGGGACCGCTCGTTTGCTTCGGTGCGGTTTGGCGTGGAAGCGGCCCTCCTGCATTTGCACGCGCAGGCGGAAGGCAAAACGCTGGGACAACTGCTCAATCCGCGTTGCCGCGAAGCGGTATCGTTGAACGCGCTGCTGTTGGGCGCGCGCGAAGACGTCCTCGAGCAAGTTGCACGAAGGCTGGACGACGGATACCGGACGTTCAAGTTGAAGATTGGCCAGAGCCGCGTGGATGATGACTTGGCGACCGTTCACGCGGTTCGGGAAGCGATCGGCGAGAGCGCGACGCTACGACTGGATGCCAATCAGGCCTGGGTCTACGAAGACGCGGTGCGTTTTGCGCGGGGATTGGGAGACTGCCGTATCCAATACGTCGAGGAGCCGCTCCGGGACGCGGCCTATCTCGCGAGACTTCATGATGAGACCGGAATCGCGTATGCTGTTGACGAGACTTTGACCCAAGTCGGCTGGTGGCGCATTCTGCAGTGGCTTCGGGAAGGCCTGCTGTGCAAGGCTCCCGAAAGTGACGCACCAAACCGATTGTGCGCGACGATTCGGAGCGCGGCCGCGTGGGTGATCAAGCCGACCCTGGCCGGTCTGCCTCCCATTGGGTTGTTTCGAGATCTCGTCGATGGCGCGGTCAGCACCCAGATGGTGTTGAGCGCGGCCTTCGAATCGGGATTCGGCCTCGGACTCGTGGCGAATGTGGCGGCCTGTCTCAACGCCGACGACGTGGCGGCGGGGCTCGACACCTATTCGTGGCTGGCCGAAGATGTTCTGATGGAAACGCTGCCGATCGAAGATGCCGTGCTGGACCTTGTGGAGACCAATGCGATGATGGGACGATTCCGGCAGCAAGCCTTGGTGGAGGCGGTGAATGAGTGACGTGGTGTGGCCCATGGCCATCGCGGCAAACCGTTTCGGGGAGTCTCCCGCCCTCTCCGACAGGGATTCCTCCTATACCTACCGAGAAATGGCGTCCTTGGTTGCCGGCGTTGCAGGCGCTCTCCGCGTTGCCGGAATCGGACCCGGCGACCGGGTCGCGATAGCGGCAGCATCGTCTGCTTCGTACGTTCTGATACTGCACGCGTGTTTCCAATTGGGAGCCGTCGCATGTCCGTTAAATACACGCTTACCACGACAGGCCCTGAGTGAACTCATTCAAAGCATCGGCGCGATGGCCCTCCTGGTGGACGAGTACTTCTCGGTGATCAAGCTCGGTCACATCGCAACGCTGCGGGTCGAGCACCTGATTGAGGAAGCCTACGAAGGGGCTGCCCCTGCGCCGCCTCACTCACTCAACAGGCCCGCGACGGTCGTATCCAGTTCGGGGAGCACAGGCACGCCCAAGCACGTACTGCACAGCTATGCGAACCACTGGTTCAACGCTTCCGCGTCGAATGAGAACATTCCAGTGGAACCGGGCGACCGCTGGCTTTTGTCGCTGCCCTTGTTTCACGTCTCGGGACTGGGAATTCTGTTTCGGTGCATGCTGGGCGGGGGGACTGTCGTGGTTCCGGGAATCGGCGAAGCCCTCGAGGATTCCATCCCCGCACACCGGATCACGCACGTGTCGCTGGTCGCAACGCAGTTGTTTCGATTGTTGCGGTCGCGAAGCGGCCGTGAAGCATTGCGGAGACTGCGCGTGATTCTTCTCGGAGGCAGTTCAATACCTGCTCCGCTGATTCGCGAGGCCAAAGACCAGAATCTGCCGATCTACGTCAGTTACGGACTCACCGAAATGGCGTCGCAGGTTTCCACGTCCCGGCGCGACGCGCCTCTTGAAGCGCTGTTGTCGTCAGGAAAACCGCTCGTGCCCAATACCGTAACCGTCGCGCCGGACAAAGAAGTGATGGTGCGAGGCAGGACGCTTTTCATGGGCTATCTCGAAGGCAGCGTCATAAGACTGCCCCTGGGCGAAGACGGCTGGTTTGCGACGGGCGATCTGGGCCGATTCGACGAAGACGGCAACCTGCATATCCTCGGGCGCAAGGACAATATGTTCATCTCGGGTGGTGAGAACGTCCATCCCGAGGAAATCGAACGCCACCTTTGCCGTGCCCCGGGAGTGGTTCAAGCGCTTGTCGTGCCGGTGCCGTGCCCGGAGTTTGGCGTTCGGCCGGCGGCTTTCGTGCGCATGGACGAACGCCATTTGCTCGACCCCAGGGAACTAGAGGCGGCGCTGCTCGACGGTCTGCCCAAGTTCATGGTTCCTGTGCTTTTCCTGCCGTGGCCGGACGATAACGAGTCGGCGGGCATAAAAGATAACCGTGGCCTGTTTGCGGAGCTCGCAACGCGGCACCGGAAGAATCCGTGATCGCGCCGCCTATTTAAGGAAATCCCAAAACGAGCCGCCAAGAAGGCCCGCCACATCCCGGCGGATTTCTTCCTCCAGAACGCCCCAGCCCGTGGCGGCGAGATCCGCGTACTTGTCCGCGAGCACCTTCGCGATAATCGTGCGCGAATGCTCCCACTTGTAGATGACCTGCTCCAGGACGCGCGCGTCGGAGTGCTGTGGGATGACCGACGTGCCAAGCAGTTCGAATCGCATGCGCGTCATCTCTTCGATGAGGCTGGGGTTGTTAAGAAACCACCAGCACCCGAACAAGAGAAGGTTCGGGAACTTCCGCGCAACGATGCACAGTTCGTGCTGATTCTCGCGCGAAAGCATCGTAACCATGAACTTGTTCCGTGGGTAAGCCGCGCACAACGACTCGACCGCGGTCACATCCGCGCGCGCCACGCCATCGCCCGCGAGCCGCAGGGCGGTGTTAATGCCGCGCTTTACGCCAATCATCAACGCAAAGGGGATGTTGTGTTCCGCGGCGACCGGCATCACGCATTCCGAAATGAGCTTACCCCGCGCGGATTCTTCGGGGAACTGGAACGTTGGAGGCAACGACACCGCCATATAGAGCGCCTTCATGCGGCGGATGTTGTTCGCAAGGAAGCGCCGCACTTCGCGCACGCACTTTAGCCCCAACTCGGGTTGCACGTCGTATCCCCACTCGCGTAACTTCGGGCACGCGTTCTCCCAGTCGTTTAGTAGCGGATCGATGCGCAACGCCGCGTGGAACCGGGGGTCGCCTTCGTACGCGCTTTCCCAAACGGGGCGCTCAACGGCATCGAAGGGATCGTTCGTCATGACGACGCTGGTTAGGTTCGCTACGCGGAGAACTTTGTTGACGTGCGCTTCGATATCGACATTCGTGAAACCGGCACGCAGCGCATTGAGGTCGCGCGCTTTCACGTCTAGCCCCAGCTTGTCGAGCGCGGTCAACACACCGCGGCACGCCTCGCTATAGGGAGATCGGTTGATGAAAAGTTCCTTCCAGATAAAACCGGCCTGGGCCTGTTTGTCCAT
>JAIBAQ010000121.1 GCA_019695095.1 Candidatus Hydrogenedentota bacterium | reverse complement strand
CCTCCGCCGCATTCGAGAGCTGCTTGCTACTGCCGAGGTAGGCCGCCTGTATCGAGAAGGCGCGGGACTGGCCATCGTCGGCCGGCCCAACGTCGGCAAGTCTAGCCTATTCAATGCCCTGCTGCGCGATGCGCGCGCCATCGTGACCTCAATCCCCGGCACCACGCGCGATCTCCTCGAAGAAGTGATCACGATTCAAGGAGTGCCGGTTCGCATCAGCGACACGGCAGGCTTGCGCCATTCCACCGATGAAGTCGAGCGCATCGGCATGGAACGCGCCCGCGAAGCCCTCTGCACGGCGGATATGACGCTGCTCGTCCTCGACTCCTCGCAGAGGTACACGGAAGAGGACGAATCCCTCGCCCGCGAAGTGCTCGCCCTCGGCAAACCGGCGGTGATTGTATTGAACAAGTGCGACCTCCCCCCCGCTTCCGCTCCCCCAGAGTGGGCAACTGGATTCCATGCCTGCCTCGCGATGTCGGCGAAGTTAGGAACCGGTCTGAAGGACCTTGAGAACACGCTCGGACAACTCCTGCTGGGAGACACCCCAATTTCCGCCGATTACGGCATGCTGACCCGTATCCACCAACGCGACAGCCTCCGTCGCGCCGCCGAAGCCCTCGAACGCCTCCTCTCCAACTACACCGCCTCCCCCGAATTCCTTAGCATCGACCTGCGCGACGCCCTTCAAGCCCTCGGAGAAATCACCGGCGACACCACCCCCGAAGACGTGCTGAATCTCATCTTCTCGCAGTTCTGCATCGGAAAATAGTGCGAGGCAGCGCAGTACGCCCGCTCAAAAGCCCTCTCCCCCCGCCGAACGCGGGTATAACAATAGCAGTGTCGGCATTATTGTCATATTTATTATCACCTTCATTTCTGATCGCCTGTCTCGATTTGACAAACCCGGCCCTGGACGTTACTATACCGTCTAGACGGTTTAGTCTTGAGGGATCATCAAAGTGGCTCGCCCTACATGCAAGCACATCATCTTGGACGCCGCGGAAGGGGTCGTTAGCGAGGTTGGCGCCGCGCACCTAACCCTCGATGCGGTGGCTGAGAAATCGGGGGTGAGCAAGGGCGGAGTCCTCTACCACTTCCCCAACAAGGAAGCTCTCATTGAGGGTATGATGACGCGCCTCATTGACCGTACGCTTAAGATCCGCGACACGGCGATTCAGAAGATGCAAGACGATCCCGCAAGTGAGCTCAAGGCCGAGATCATGGCCTTGCTGGTATGCGGCGAGGCCGACAAGCCCGTTCGTGTTGGAATGCTCGCGGCAGTCGCGAATCACCCCAGTTTGATGTGCATAATCCGAGAGGTACACCGCAAGCGATTTGAATCGCAGTCGCAGTATGCGAATTACGAAAAGCGAGCCCTTCTCCTACTATCTACGTTCGGTCTCTTCTTCCTAGAATTGATGCAGGTATCTCCGTTCTCTGAAGAGCAACGAGCTCGCCTGATAGATTCCTTGTTTCGATTCGCCGACGAAGTGGCAGCGGAATGCTGAATCCGTCTGCGTAATCGAAATACTACTTTCAGTTGAATGGTCATTCTGCTTAAGTGCGCATGCTGCTACCAATAGAGAGACGGCGTGCGAACGGCAGTCAACAGAATTTTAGTTGTCAGCCGCTTCCTTGGGGATGCCGGCATTCCGAACAAACCTTCTTTCAGGACGAATCAAGTATGCGAATAAGATACGTAGCTCTGCTCTTTCTCGCGACAGCAACCCTATCAAATATGGCGTGGTCCGCCGCAGGCCCGCCGCAAGGTCCTGGCCAAGGGCCGCCTCCTCCACCCGAAGTTCTATGCACCGTCGTTGAAAGTAAAACTGTACCCGTGTCCTTCGAGTACGTCGGGATGACGGAGGCATCGAAAACGGTCGAGGTACGCGCGCGTATTCGCGGTTTCCTTGAATCACGCGACTTTCAGGAAGGCACGTTTGTAGAAGCAGGAACCAAGCTATTCACCATCGACCCGCGTTCCTTTCAGGCGGACCAGCAAATTGCCGTCGCTCAGGTGGAGCAAGCGCAAGCACGCCTCAAGCTCGCGGAGCAGGAAGTGAAGCGATTGAAATCGGTCAAGGTGCCCGGTGCCATTGCGGAGAGCGATCTGGACAAACAGGTTGCGGAAGAGGTCAATGCGAAGGCTTCGCTGCAGTTGGCGCAAGCGGAATTGGCCAAAGCAGAACTCGAGCTGAGCTATACGAACGTGATCGCGCCGCTTACGGGATATATCGGCAAAGCGCAAAGAGAAATCGGCAGCTTCGTTGACGAAAGCCAGAATAGCCTTCTCGCCGTCATGCACCAGGTCGACCCGATGTATGTGAGCTTCAAGGTGTCGGAGCGCGAGTACTTGTCATGGCGCAACGACGAACAGAAAGGGAAGCTCAAGCTTGAAGAAGGCACGCAGCCGTATGTCGAAATCACCCTCTTTGACGGGACAGCCTATGACCAGCGCGGCGCGATCAGCTTCGAGTCTCCCGACATTGATATTGTGACGGGAACCCTCGAATTCCGCGCGTCGTTCGAGAACAAGCTCACCCAGCTCAAGCCCGGACAGTTCGTGAAAGTCCATTTGCGCGGCTGGATTCGCCCGGATGCGATCACGGTCCCGCAGCGCGCCGTCAGCCAGTCGCCTCGCGGCCCCTATGTCTATGTGGTGGGAGAAGACAAGAAAGCGGAAATGCGCGTCGTCACCACCGGTGAGTGGAGTGGAACCGACTGGATCATCGAAGACGGCTTGAAACCCGGCGAACGCATCATTGTCGAAGGCTTGACCAAGGTCCGTCCTGACAGCGAAGTTACGCCCTTGCTGGAAGGCGAGCAGCCGGCCCAAGCAACCGGCCAACCGGCCCCTTCGACCGAACAGCCTGCTCCTGCAGCGGAGCAACCTGCCTCCGCGACGGAACAACCGGCCCCTGCGGCAAACAAATAAGGCGGAAGCATGATTTCACGTTTCTTCATTGACCGTCCCGTATTTGCGTCGGTCATTTCGATTGTGATCGTCCTGTGCGGTTTGGGTTCGATGTACTTCTTGCCAATCGAATCCTCGCCCCAGATCGCGCCACCCACCGTGATCATTTCGGCAACCTATCCCGGCGCCGACGCGGAAACCGTCATGCAGTCGGTGGCAACGCCCATCGAACAAGAACTCAGCGGTATCGAGCATCTGCTCTACTACCAGTCGCAGAGTTCCAACGACGGTTCTTTGTCGATCACGCTGACGTTCGATATTAATGCCGACCTGGACATAGCGGCGGTGGAAGTGCAGAACCGTCTTAAGCGAGCGGAACCTCGTTTGCCCCAGGAGGTGGCACGCCAAGGCACGACCGTCGATAAACGGCTGGCGAACTTCCTGGGCGTCGTTGCGCTGCGCTCCGACGATCCCGAACACGACGCCCTGTACCTGAGCAACTACGCCACGATCTATATGCTGGATACGCTGAAGCGTGTGCCCGGCGTGGGCGGTGTAATCGTATTCGGCGGAAAAGATTACACGATGCGTATCTCGCTGAATCCCGACCGCCTCGTTCTCAAGAATCTCACCATGAACGACGTGGCCCAGGCTATTCGCGAACAAAACGGCCAATACGCGGCAGGTCAAATCGGCAACAAGCCCAATCCCAACACACTTGAGTTCACCTTCCCGGTACTCACGCCCGGCCGCCTGAAAACGCCGGAAGAGTTCGAGAACATTATCCTCCGCGCCAATCCAGACGGCTCCATGGTCCAAATCAAGGATGTCGGCACCGTTGAATTGGGCGCGCTCGCGTACAACACCATGGGGCGCTTCGTCGGCGAGCAGACCGCCATCATGGTAGTCACACTTCAGCCGGGCGCGAACTCGTTGAACACGATGAAAGGCGTTCAAGCCTCGTTGAAGGAACTGGAGAAGGCCTTCCCCAAAGGCGTCAGTTACGAGCTTCCTGTCGATATCACGAAGTTCATTCGTGTGTCCATCGAAGAAGTGGCCAAGACGTTCGCGGAAGCGATCCTGCTTGTATTGATCGTGGTGCTCGTCTTCCTCGGAAGCTGGCGAGCCGCGCTCATTCCGCTGCTTGCCGTTCCCGTGGCTATCGTCGGCACCTTCACCGGTCTGATGCTCGTTGGTTTCTCCATCAATACGCTGACGCTCTTCGCGCTTGTGCTCGCCATCGGTATCGTGGTGGACGACGCGATCGTCGTGGTGGAAAACGTCGAACGCATTATGCACGAGGAGCACTTGCCTCCTCGCGAAGCCACCATCAAAGCCATGGATCAGGTGACGGGGCCAATCATCGCGATCGTATTGGTGCTGTCCTCGGTCTACCTGCCCGTCGCGTTCCTGAGCGGAAGTACCGGCGTCATGTACCGGCAGTTCGGCGTCACCATCGCCGTTTCGGTGGCCATCTCCGGCTTGGTCGCGTTGACCCTCAGCCCCGCCCTGTGCCGCTTGCTGCTCAAACCGAATCACAACAAGATCTTCATCTTCCGTTGGTTCGACAGCATGTTCAACGCGTTCGCAGGCATGTTCACCACCACGGCACGTTGGGCAATTCGATTGGGCGTCATCTCCGTGGCCCTTTTCGGTGTCTTGCTGTGGACCACCTACAAGTTGTTCCTCATGACCCCGACCGCCTTCGTACCGCAAGAAGACCAGGGATACTTCATGATAGCGGCCCAGTTGCCGCAAGGCGCGTCGCTCGACCGCACCAGCGCCGTCGTGCATGAGATTGAAGAGTTCCTCAAACAGCAACCGGAGGTGGAAGCCTTCGTGGCCCTGCTCGGCCAGGACCTCCTCTCCAATACCATGACGACCAGCGGCGCGACCATGTTCGTAAACCTCAAGCACTGGTCCGAACGGCCCGGCCCCGAGCATCATGCGGATGCCATCGTGGGGCGCATATTCGGACGATTTGGGAGCATGAAAGAAGCCACCGTTCTCGCATTCGTCCCGCCACCCATCTTCGGATTGGGGCTGCGCGCAGGGTTCGAAGCGCAACTCGAAGGACGCGGCGTCAGCGATATAAAGGAGTTGGCCAAAGCCTCGAGCGATTTCGTCGCCGAGTTGAACAAAGACCCGATGTTCATGGGTGTCAACGCCGTACTGAACATCGGCCAGCCCAAGGTCCGCGTCAATCTCGACTACACGCGGGCAAAGCTGCTCGGTCTACCGATTGCCGACATCTACAACACGCTTCAAGCGTATCTGGGTTCCTATTATGTGAATGACTTCAACATCTACGGGCGCGTTTACCGCGTGCAGATCCAGGCCGATCCGGAGTTCCGCGAGAAACCCGACGATATCCGGCGAATTCACGTACGAAACGAAGCTGGCGAAATGGTTGAGCTTGCCAGTGTTCTCGACGTGTCCATGGAATCCGGGCCCAACGCCGTCAGCCGCTTCAACAGCTTCCCATCCGTGCAGATTACTGGTTCTCCGGGCCAGGGCTTCAGTACGGGCCAATGCATCCAGCGCGTGAAAGAAGTCGCGGCCGCCACGCTTCCTCCGGGATACGCCATTGAATGGAGCGGCGGCTCCTATTTGGAAGAAAAAGCAGGCAGCCAATCCGTCTACATCATCGCGTTCGGCTTAGTCATGGTGTTCCTGGTGCTTGCCGCACAATACGAAAAGTGGTCGCTCCCCTTTGCCGTACTGCTGGCTGTTCCCTTCGGCGCATTTGGCGCCGTGGTCACCGTCTACCTACGTCATACGGCCGCAGACATCTACTTCCAAATCGGTCTCCTTACGCTCGTGGGACTCGCGGCAAAGAACGCTATCCTGATCGTCGAGTTCTGCTCCAAGCTGCGCGAAGAAGGAAAAGGAATCGTAGAATCCGCGTTGATTGCCGCGCGCCTGAGACTTCGTCCGATCGTCATGACATCGCTGGCGTTTATCTTGGGCGTGCTGCCCTTGGTTACCAGCCAGGGTGCAGGCGCGGCCGGCCGTCACTCCATCGGCTCGACAGTGATGGGCGGAATGATTTCGGCCACATTCTTGGCGGTGTTCTTTGTGCCCCTGTTCTTCGTCATCATCCAGGGTATCAGCGAAGTTCGCCTCTGGAAGAAGCACGACGACGAGAGCGCCGTTGAGGCAGATTAGGAGCTGGCACGATGACCTTTCACAAAAAAACAACGGTGTTTCCTCGGGAGCATATGAATATGTCTAAGCGCGTTATTGCGGTCGCGATTGCCGCGACCGCAGTCCTTGCTGGCTGCATGACGGGCCCCGATTACAAACGGCCCGATGTCAAAATGCCAGAGAAGTGGACGGCCACCCTGGAAAAGGGCGAGTCTGGAGCCACCACCGTAGCCACGTGGTGGACCACGCTCAATGACCCCGTCCTCAACAGCCTCGTGGAACGCAGCGCACAGAAGAACCACGACCTGCGCATCGCGGAAGCCCGTGTTCGCGAGGCGCGCGCCGCGAGGGGCCTCGTCGCGTCCGCGCTCTGGCCTACGCTGGATGTATCCGGTTCTTACACGCGAAGCCAGGCCGTAAAGCAGAAGACGCAATCTTCGGGCTTCCCCCTGTCCACCGGTTTGTCTCTTTCACCCACTGGCATCACGCGCACGACAACATTCCGCGGACAGAACGGCTCCATCACGAGTTCGCGCACGACGACGCAATCAGGCTCGCAGTCCGGGACCAACTTGGCGTTCACTCCTTCTGCAAAACAAAGCGCGCCGGACCGCACGACTGACCTCTTCCAGACCGGTTTCGACGCTAGCTGGGAACTGGATTTGTTCGGCGGCAATCGCCGCGCGCTCGAAGCTGCCGACGCCGACATCGAAGCGGTCGACGAGTTCCGCCGCGACGTGCTCGTATCGCTCATATCGGAAGTGGCCCTCAACTACATCGAATTGCGCAGCGCACAGAACCGGCTCGATATCACGAACAAGAACATCAAGGCGCAGGAAGAAACGCTCAAGCTCACGCGCGACCGCTTTACGGCGGGTCTCAGCAGCGAATTGGATGCCGTACGCGCCGAGTCGCTCCTTTCGACGACCCAGTCTCAAATACCGATGCTGGAAACCCAGGTAGACATGTCCATCCATCGATTAAGCGTCCTGCTTGGCGCCGAACCGGGAGCCTTAATGGAAGAACTGAAGCCCTCCGCGAAGCTGCCCACGCCCCCCGCGGAAGTCCCCGTCGGGCTGCCGTCTGACCTGCTCCGGAGACGCCCGGATATCCGCCAGGCGGAACGAGAACTGGCCGCCGCAACTGCCCGCATCGGCGAAGCGCAAGCCGACCTCTTTCCGAAGTTCATGCTGACGGGCGCGTTTGGAGGCCGCAGCGACGCGCTTGGGAGTGTATTGAGCGGAGCGAACCAGATCTGGTCCTTTGGCCCCAGTATCCGCCTGCCCATATTCGAAGGTGGACGCATTCGCGCTAACATCGAAGTACAGAACGCGCGGGAAGAGCAGGCAGCAATCGCCTACGAACGCAGCATTCTGCTCGCGTTAGAAGACGTCGAGAATGGCCTGGTTTCGTATTCGAAAGAACAGGTGCGGCGCAAATCACTCGAAGACGCCGTGAAATCGAATGAAACTGCCGTGACTCTGGCAAACGAACGCTATATCCGCGGTCTCGAAGGCTTCTTGAACGTCCTGCAGGCGCAGCAAGAGCTCTTCCAGACGGAAGACCAGCTTGTGCAGAGCGAGAGCTACGTGCTCACCAACCTCGTGTCTTTGTACAAGGCGCTCGGCGGCGGCTGGGAACTCAACGCCCCCGAGGCACAATCGCCGTCAACTTCAAAATAGCATCCCGCCATCGGCCTGCCATTGCGCGAATTGTGTGTGGCAGGCCTTTTCGTTTTTCCAATTCCCGCTCGATACCCGTCCTGTTCCCACATCTTCCAGGTTTCTCGTTCTCCAAGCGTGGTATGATTCCTACAAAGGCATGGGACAGCCAGGGAGAGAGTACATGATTCTTCACGACCTGATGCACACAGCCATCAACAAGCGCGCATCCGATATCCATCTGAAGACCGACAACCCGCCGATCTTTCGGATCGACGGTTCGCTCGTGCGGGAGGACGCCCCCAAGCTCACCGAAAGCAACATCATGGAAATGCTCGCGTCCATTGCACGGCCAACCGATATCGAGAAATACAAAAAGGTCATGGAACTCGACCTTTCCTACATGCTCGAAGACATCGCCCGTTTTCGCGTAAACGTGTGCCGCGACGATGGCGATACACGAATCGTCCTCCGTATCATCCCGATGCAGATCAAGACCATCGATGAACTGGGCCTTCCCGAAGTACTGCGCAAGATCAGTCAGAACGTCAACGGCCTTGTGTTAGTGACCGGCGTCACCGGTAGCGGTAAGTCCACGTCGTTGGCGGCCATGATCGACGAAATCAATTCGACTCGCCCGGTTCACATTGTGACGATCGAAGATCCGCTGGAATTTCTTCACAAAGACAAGACGGCCGTTATTACCCAGCGCGAAGTCGGACACGACACCCTGTCCTTCGCGAACGCCCTTCGCGGTGCGCTGCGCCAAGACCCCGACGTGATTCTCATCGGTGAAATGCGCGACGCCGAGACCGTGCGCACGGCCTTGGCATCAGCCGAGACCGGCCACCTTGTGTTCTCGACCTTGCACACCGTCGACGCGGTGGAAACCCTTAACCGCATCATGGACTTCTTCGAACCGCACCAACAGACGCAAATTCGCAAACAGTTGGCCAGCGTGCTGCGCGCCGTAATTTCTCAGCGCCTCCTTCCGCTCAAAGAAGGCGTTGGCCGAACCGTCGCGGCAGAAGTCCTCATCGGTAACCGGACCGTGCGCGAGTTCATCGAACAAGGACGTTCGTTCAAAGAGATCACGAAACTTATCGAAGAAGGCATGGAACAATACGGTATGCAGTCATTCGACCAAGCCTTGTTCGATCTGTGGAAGAGCGGAAAGATCTCCGCGCAAGTCGCGCTCAACAACAGCACAAGCCCGCGCGACCTCAAACTCCGCATGCAAGGTATGCGCACCGCGTAATCCGAATCGCACCGAAAACCAGCAATGACGCCCCTACCGTCATTCCCGCGCAAACGGGAATCTGTCTTTCTGTTGTGACAGGGTTTCTTCTGTTGTTACACGGTCTCCTGACCCTGTCACTTCGTGCGACCGTTGGGTCTCCCCTCATCGCATCACCAACGCCTTTCTGTTGTGACAGGGTCTCCCGACCCTGTCACTTCATGCGACCGCCAGGTCTCCCCTCATCGCAACAGCAACGCCGGCAAGAGACCTTTCTGTTGTGACAGGGTCTCCCGACCCTGTCACTTCATGCGACCGCCAGGTCTCCTCTCCACCGCCACAACTATGCCGACAAGAGACCACCTCAACATTCCGTAAGCGCAGACGAGCCGGTTCGCACCATGCCACGCGTCACCCATAATCCGCGATGTATACCACGCCGCGCTCGGCGATCGCGGCGTTACTCAACGACCTGTGCCTCGTATCGACACACACCCCACCTGTCATAACGAGCGGGGGATCGCGCGAGCGCGGTTTTCAGTGGTAGAAACAGAAGCCAAGCGGATGGCCTTTACTCTTGAGTGCCGTAGGCACGGCAGACTCCAGCCTGGGGTGAGATTCGCGTCGTTGACGCGAACCGAAACCCCAGGTACCCGCCCCTAACCAAACATGAGCCCTGTAAGGGCGAAAGCAACTCACGTCGTCCAATTCCTTGAAGCGACAACGTAGTATCTGACCAAGAATCACGCTCCACCTGTCATCCTGAGTCCGCCTCCGGCGGACGAAGGATCTGGCTTAGTATCGCGTCCTTCTCGCGCCAATCTCATCACTACAACATCGCAACCACCATTCGCACTCGCCAACTTAAAACAAGGGAAAAGGCGCTCGCCCGTAATTGGAGGCAAGCGCCTTTTTTTACTCAGTCAGATTTCTCTCAATGGCTATTTGGGAGCAGGAGCTGGAGGAGCTGGAGGAGCTGGAGGAGCGGTAGGAGCGCCCGGCACCGGGCCAGCCCCGCCGCCAAAACGGCCTCGCCCGCCCCGCATCGTCGTCTTCTCACTCCAGATGCTGAGCTGCTCCGCAGACAACACCTTGCCAAGATCCTCATCCAGCTTCTTCTTGAGCGACGTCATCTTCTCACGCATGCTTTCGCGCATTGCTTCGCGATCTGCACCCGTCTTCGCTCGCACTTCCTCTCGCAGCTTGCTGCTGTCCGCTATATAAGCGAGCACAATTTTCGCCGCTTCGGCGCTCTTCGCGTCATCGAGCTTCATATCACCAAGCACCACCGTCATAATGTCCCACTGAAAACTAAACGAACCAAGCGTCGTCATCGCCTTGGCAACTTGGTCTTCCTTCAAGAACGCTTTCAAGGCAGTCGCGAGCTTGCCAGCTTCTGCGTCATTCAGTTCACGCATCGCTTCCATTCCGCCCGGTCCTCTTTGACCGCCTGCTTCGCTCCTCTTCGCGCGGACTGCATTCATCTGACTCTCGCGTGCCGCCTTGTAAGCATCGACCAATTTGGCGGAAAGATCGTCTGCGAGCCCCAACTCCTTGCCGACGGCTTTCGCTTCCGTTGCCCACGCGCCTGCCATCTGTTCGGGACTAAACTGAGGTCCTCCGGGTCCACCAGGACCGCCCCCACCCGGAGCTTGCGCAAAACTCATTGGTGAGCAGACGACCAGGGCCGCGACGCCAATACCCAGCATCGCCAAGCGCCATCCGCTGACTCTCGTTCGAGTGTACATCGGGATTCCTCCTTCTTGATGATTTTGCCGGAAGTCATCAAAGACTCCGGTCACCTTGCCCTAGCCTCTATCACTTCCTGGTTTCATACGCTCCATTCTGACCGGAGCGGCAATGCACTATTTCTCAGGGTGACTTTCCTTCGGCGCCTGCGCGTCGCCGCGAGGACGCCACTTCCCGCGCATCTTCTCGTACTCAACAACCCACGCCTTCGCCTGTTCCGGCGTCAGTATGGTCTCCACGCTCTTGCGCACCGCTTCAAACTCCGCTTCTACACGCGGCGCGACTTCAGCCCGGATTGCCGCCAATTGCTTGGAATGCTCTTCCATGACCGCAAAGATTTTCTGCTTCTGCTCGGGATTCAACCCGTACTTCTGCTCCATATCGTCCGCGATGTACTGCGCCATGTTCTCTGGCCGATGCCTAGGTGGCCGATCGTCGCGGTCTTGCATAACGAAGGCCGTGCCCACGCTTCCGATGACCGCCCCGCACACCAAGATCATGAGGCTGAAAAGAAGACTGCGCACCCACGCGCGGCTTGGCGCCGTCCCCAGGAATTCGTTCTCACCAGTGCTTTCTGTCATTGCACAATCCTCGACTAGAACCCTATGGGCGGCACAATTTCAAAAAGGGCTTCAAGGGAGCTCCCAAGATTCGAGAGCAGTTGAAGACCCAACACAGCCACCAATGGCGTCACAACACACGAGCCTACCGCCACAAAACGCAACGTCCGTTCCGACGCAATCTCCGCCGCCCGCACGCGCATCATCACCCGCGGTGCCACATGAATCTCCGGCGGCCGGTCTTCTCGCACACAATGCGCGAGCCGCTCGAAATCAGCCAACGGATCATGAACGCCCATGTGAGGAATCCTCCATCTCGAGCAGTAGCGTCTTCAACCGCTTGCGTGCGCGAAAGGCGCGAACCTTCACCAACGAAGTAGACCAGCCCATTCGTTCCGCAATCTCATTGGTTGAACACCCCTCGAAATACTGCAGCGTCAAAACAAGTCGGTCCTTGGGGTCCAGCATTTCCAATACCCGGTACATATACTCGGCGGAATCCGTAGGCTCGGTCTTGGTAATGCCTGTCTCTCCCGCCGAACCCCACTGCATGAAGCGGGCATTCCGAAGGCGGTCGCGGCGCGCTCTTCTCCAGCTCCGGTAACCCACGCGCGTGGCAATCGTCCGCAGCCACGGGAAAAAGGGGGCATCGGCCCGGAATCGCCGCAAGCTGAAATAGGCCTCGACGAAGGTATCTTGAACCAGTTCTTCCAGTACGACCCTGTCTCTCGTAAACCGCCACAGAATCGCGGTCACCGAAGCCTCGTACCGCTGAATCAGTTGGGCAAACGCATTCTTGTCGTGCTTCAAACACGCGTGGATTAGCGCATGGTCTGAGACGTTCTCCGTTGTGACATCGCGATTTGCCATCAAATGCAGACCGCTAACCTCTGGAATCTCGGAAGTCGCACAAACGTTGTCCTCAGCCCACCCACGAACAGGCATGAGCGCCGCGCTTCCGAAAGAGCTGTTCTGCGCGTACATTCGCCTGCCCAAGAGACCCATCTCCGCGATCATCGCCTTCCCTTCTATCCGTTCACCAGCTATCAACCAAACACATCCGTGGTTCCGGTTCCATGCACTCGAGCCCGCATATCAATGATGAGGATGAAAGTCGAACATCCGCATAATCCCCGCCATCTTCTTGCTGATTGGCGCTTCTCCAGGATAGCGGATAAACGATACATGACCATCCATGTAAAGCACATTGCCTCCGCCGGGGACATGATTGAACTGCGAGGTCGCCACAGCTACGTTATCATACATCACAAAGATCTCGCTGGCCGCTTTCGCGTCCGCCGCGGGGTTGTTAATATCACTGATCAGGAATCGCTCGATCCCTTGACGAAGCCTGTAAATCGTCGTTCCCCCGCCGTTTCCATTCCCTTCCTCGACCGTCTTATCACTGTCCGCCTCCTGCATGAATGCCTCCGGATCGTGGGTCATGTGGAAAGGCATGGTCGACGAAATCACGCTGTGCGCCAAATTCAGAAGTTGCGCGGGCCCTTCCGCGAAATCGACTGCGTCCGCCGCGGACAGTCCCAGCATGTCCGCAATCATGAAGAGTGGAAGGGCAAAGTCCATGGGCGAATCGTCGGAGACGCGATCCAGCATCCACGGCACATACGTATAGCTCGCGTCGATGGCCTCCACCCCTTCTTGGCGGTTTCCTTCCACTTTGTTCACCAACGTCAGGACTCCGTCCGAAGTGCGGTGGTTGTCCAGGCTATCGCTCGCGTCAGACGGACAGAAGATGATTGCCGGATCGGTAAGGTACTCCGGATAGACCGAACTAACCAGCGGTCCCCATGCAAAACACGCGCGGAATCCGCACCCCAGTTCCAACTCCAACGGCGGAAACTTCTCGCCCTTCGATTCGCCCGAATACATCGAATACACAAGTCCCCACTGCTTCAGATTGTTCGCGCAGGATGCCCGCCGCGCCGCTTCTCGTGCGCGGGCCAACGCGGGCAGCAGCAGGGATGCAAGAATGCCTATGATGGCAATGACGACCAGCAATTCGATAAGAGTAAATCCACTCTTCTTCATGATGACACTTCCTTCCCGCATCGTTCTGATGCGTCGGCCCTCTTCCCTATCAGACGTTCTGTTTCAACGATGCTCTGTCTTTCTACGCTACGCCTGTCACATAGGGGGCGGGCCTGGAGGACCCTGCATGTTTCGTCTCCGCTCCTCCATTCGCTTCATCGCCTTATCGAAACGCTCCTGTTGCTCGGGAGTCATCTCAGCTTTCAGTTCCTTCTGGCGGTCTTCGCTCATTCCCATGGGGCCTCGCGGAGGTCCACCTTCGCCGCCGGGCCCGCCAGGAGGCGGTCCCCCTTGACCTCTGCGCATCCCGAACCGGCCTGGGCCGCCGCCGGGGCCACCCATTGCCCCCGGGCCCATCTTCTCGAATTCGGCCTGTTGTTCCGGTGTCAGCACGCCTTTGATCTGTTCGCGCACCGCCTGCATCCTCTCCATAAACCCTTGCGGGCCACCGGATGGAGGCATCCCCCCCTGCATCTCCGCATTTTGTGCCAGTAGAATGTCCGCGATTTGCTGGGTCTGCTCGTCGCTGAGGCCAAGTCGTTCCTGCATCTGGTCAGCGCGCTGCATCGCCTTGATCTCTGCCGCGCGCTCCGGGTGCGCCTCCAATTCGGAGGGCCCTGACTGTTTGGTGGCGCTCGTCACGCCGGCGTACACCAGATAGCCGACAAATAAGACGGCATAGACCGCCCCGATGCCTGCCAAGGCATACTTCACTCGCTTGCTTGTCAACCAATTCATAGTTGGAGTCCCTTCACCAGCCCGTGGTGGCTTCTCCACATATAGTTGTCAGCACGCGGGTGTAGAGTTACAGGCAGGCGGAAAATACAGGCGGGACTTGGTGTACTACGTATACCTTACGCATGGGGATGTGTTTCGCGATAAACCTGCTTCAACCGGTCAATGCTCACGTGCGTGTAGATCTGCGTGCTCGACAGACTCTCGTGCCCCAGAAGTTCCTGCACAACCCGAAGATCGGCGCCCGCGTCAAGCATGTGCGTGGCAAACGTATGACGCAACGTGTGCGGCGAGACCTCGCGCCGTCCCGGCAACACCGCGCGCACGTAACGTTCCACGATGCGCTGCACGCTGCGCGTGGTCAATGGCCCTCCGCGAAAGTTGACGAACAGCCGTTCGTGTTTGGGCTGATTGAACCCGCCGCGAACCCGCAAATACGCGTTGATGGCGTCCGTTGCGGGCGCTCCCAAATATGCGATGCGCTGCTTGCGGCGCTTGCCCATCACGAGGATCGTTCCACCGACCAAGTCCACGTCGCGAATCGCCAATCCTGCCAGTTCCGCGGCCCGGATGCCGCTGGAATACAGCGTCTCCAAAACGGCACGGTCGCGCACGCCTAGCGGGTCGTTAAGGTCCGGCGCTTCCAAGAGCGCGGACACTTCGGGAATGCTGAGAACATCGGGTAAGTCGCGGGCCAGCTTGGGCGATCGCACGGCCTGCGCCGGGTTGGTCTCCAGCGCTCCAGACCGCAGGAAGTAGCGGTACGCGGCCCGGATAGACGCCAGTTTTCGCGCCGACGTACGCGGCGTTCCTCCCGCCGTCTGCACGTGAGCCAGAAAAGCGCGCACGTCGTTACGCGTCGCACGGGCCAGCGCCTTAAACGTTGCAGGCGGGTGGAGTTCCTCGGGGTCGCGCTCAAACGAGTCGGGGCCTCGCTCGACGTAATCGCAAAACTGGTCCAGGTCCGCCAGATAGGCCCGTACTGTGTGCGGCGAAAAGCCCCGCTCCGTCTCCAGGTAGACGACAAACCGCTCAATGGCAGGTTCGTCGGCGGTGCTCACGATTCCTCGCTAAGAAGCTCTTCCTCGAAAGCGCAACTCGGTACCGGGCACTTCCGTACGGTCGGCTTGCTTTTGGACTTAATCACCATCGTCCATGGATTACTGCATTTCGCACACGCAACGCTCTTGTCCACGGTGCCGAAAGCCGTGAAATCGCATTCCGGATACTTGTCGCATCCAATGAAGCGGCGGCGTTTCGCCAGTTTGGGGACCAGATTGCCACCGCATCCCGGACGCGGACACGTCAGCCCCAGTTCCATTGGCCGCGTGAACTTGCACTTGGGATACGCGCTGCATCCGTAGAACTCTTCGCCCATGCGGCTTTTGCGAATCAACAACATGGCGCCGCACGTCGGGCATTTCTGGTCGGTCTTCTTCGGCGGCTCTTTTGGCGGCGCTTCCACCTTGTTGCCCTGCTTGTCGACGTTGTGCGTATTCTTGCACTTGGGGTACGTCGAGCAAGCCATAAACTTCCCAAAACGTCCGCTGCGAATCACCATGGGCGCGCCGCACTTGTCGCACACCTCGTCCGTAGGTTCGGCGGCCTCTGTGCGCTTCAGGCTGACACGCCCGTCGCACTTCGGATGCTTGACGCACCGCATATAGAGCCCGAAGAACCCTTCGGCGACCTCAAGCGCGCCGCCGCATTTTGGACACGCGGCATTTTCGCCAAGCCGCTCATCGATTACACGCTTCTGAGCGGAGGTCAAGTCCTTCGAGAAGCTCACGTAAAAATCGCGAATCAAGTCGTGCCACTCGCGCGTGCCTTCTTCCACGTGGTCCAAGTCCGATTCGAGCTGCGCGGTGAAACTGATGTCCAGGATATCCGGGAAGTCGCGCACCAAGGCCTCGTTGACGCGTTCGCCGAGTTCGGTCGGCGTGAGACGACCCTTTTCGCGCGCCACGTATCCGCGCTCCATGATCGTATTGATCGTCGGCGCGTACGTGCTGGGACGGCCGATTCCATTCTCCTCAAGCGCCCGGATCAGGCTCGCTTCGCTGAACCGGGGCGGCGGCTTCGTGAAATGCTGTTCCGGCTTGAGTTCCTGAACCGACAGCTCGTCATTCGGGTTCAATTCTGGAAGAAGCCCAGCCGTCGCGTCTTCGCCGTCCTTCCCATTGGTCTTGTCTTCCTGCGTCTCTTCGTAGAGCGACGTGAATCCCGGAAACTTCATCACGCTGCCCGTCGCCCGGAATCCGTAGTCTCCCGCCTCGATATCCACCGTAGTCTGATCCAGAACGGCCGGCGCCATCTGACTGGCCACAAAACGCATCCAGATCAACGTATACAGCTTGATCTGCTCCGCATCGAGATACGGCGCAACCTTCTCCGGGGTCCGCGACGGTACCGTGGGACGAATCGCTTCGTGCGCGTCCTGAGCGCCTTTCTTCGTCGCATAGAAATTGGGCTTTTCCGGCAACATCGCGGGCGGATGATTCTCGCGAATATAAGCCCGCACCTCTTCCAGCGCTTCCGCTGCAATGCGGGTTGAGTCCGTACGCATGTACGTGATTAGACCGTCATGCCCCTCGGGACCCAACTCAAGGCCTTCGTACAATTGCTGCGCCAGCACCATCGTCTTGCGCGGCGAAAATCCAAGCTTTCGTGACGCTTCCTGCTGCAGCGAGCTCGTGATAAACGGCGGATAGGGGCGCCGCCGCACTTCTTTCTTATCAACGGCGTTGACCTTGAACGGCACACCTTCGAGACCCTTCAGAATCTGCTGGATCTGGGCTTCGTTCCCGATCTCGGCCTTTTCGCCTCGAATCTTCGCGAGACGCGCCGTGAAGATCTCCTTGCGTTCCGTCTCCAGAAGTGCGTCGAGCGTCCAATACTCGACCGCCACAAACGCGCGGATTTCCGCCTCGCGCTCGCATACCATCCGCACGGCCACAGACTGTACCCGGCCCGCGCTCAAACCCTTCTTCATGGTCCATTGCAGCAGGGGGCTGATCTTGTATCCGACTAAACGGTCCAACACCCGGCGCGCCTGCTGGGCGTTCACCAAATTCAGATCCAGTTCGCGGGGATGCTGGGTGGCTTCGCGCACGCTGCGCTTCGTGATCTCGTTGAAGACGATACGCTGCACAGGCTTCTTGGTCTTCTTCAGCAACTCGGCCACATGCCAGCCGATGGCCTCACCCTCGCGGTCAGGGTCTGAAGCAAGCAAAATGAGGTCGACCTTGGAGGCCGCCTCCTGCAAAGCCTTCACGGCCTTCTGAGAGTCCTTCAACGTGACATACTTGGGCTGGAAATTGTTGTCGACGTCCACGCCCAAATCGTTTTTGGGCAGGTCACGGACATGCCCAAAACTCGCCCGGACAATGTACTTGTTGCCAAGAAAACGATGGATGGTCTTCGCCTTCGCGGGCGATTCCACGACCACCAAACACTTCTCCATGGTGTATTCACACTCCTTCGATTCGACGGAACAAGCGCATTTAGGTTGCGCAACTCATTATTTAGCCGGACTTACAGTCCATCGCGTGCGCGGCTCGAATACCCAAGCGGAGCGCACAAGTGCCCGCCAGGAATCGGTGCTGTGCCAAACGAAACCAAACCAGTCTGGCAGACTATAACGATTCTCACCCGTTTGCTCAATCCCCAACCGCAGCGGAATCTTCGCGGGGCGGGCTTGCAAGAAAAAGACGAAGACGCCGCACCCCAAGAGGATGGGCGTCTCTCGGTGACAACCTCAACTTCTAGTGGAGCGTCTGGCTATCGCCTTCCAGCACGCCAAAAATCGTTTGCTGAGATTCGACGTCGCGTCCGCCGCAGACGACCCACGAGAGCAAATAATCCAACTCATCCAGCCCGACCAAACCGTCGAAATGGTTCAACCGGTCCAGAATCATCTCCCGCTCATAGGGATCGATGAGTCCATACATATCCAGACGGGCAAGCGCGTCGCGCGCCTCCGGCAATAGCTTGTATTCCTCAAGCAAAGACAGCGTGCGGACTGGCACACGACTGAGCGCATTTTCGCGAGAAACCGAAAGAAATCGCGGCGCTACAAGCTTAATCGCGGCATCAATATCCCGCTTTTTGTACCCTTGGCCGGTCAACCAGGACCGAATTCCGTTCTCAGTCGGCACTGCATCTGGCTGTTCCTCGAGTCGTTTGAGGATCACATCCACCAGCTTCGTTACCAATTGCTTCATTCAACACTCCCATGGCCCGCCCCTGCGAGCTCTCGAAGGGTACGTCTGACGCATATTCTAGGTGCCCCAGCTTTTCGTGTCAACTTGGCGGCGTACCATCGGCGATTTACCGCTTCAGTAGATTCCCGCTTGAGGCAACAGGCTCGGCGGCCATGATCCGCCACACTCCTTCTCGTGTCCAGCTCGCCCGGCTACCGACACGTGCATCCGCGAAGACCGGCCGTACCGAACCCATCCCAAAAGCTCTTTCAAACGTGTGGCAAGGACTTCCGATCCAGCCGCTCCCAGTCTCAGGTTCCTCTCGGGTCACCGCCGTCATGCGCATCTGGTTCGCGAAAGACGTCAAAGCACACCAAATTTGCACGCCCACATTCAATCCTTAACTAAGTACTAACC
>JAIBAQ010000120.1 GCA_019695095.1 Candidatus Hydrogenedentota bacterium | reverse complement strand
CTCTCTCTGGTCGCTTGGTCTACGGCAGATGTTGTGGGTTTGAGCCAGATCCCTCGTCCGCTGGAAGCGGACTCGGGATGACAGCGTGGATGAGCGGTTGCGGGGAGGTGTGAGGTAGAGATAGGCGTTGCGGCATAGAGGACAAAGAGCGCAGGCAAGATGCCTGCGACACATTAGAAGCCGGGGGCGGCGGCAGCATGAGGACTATGACGGCCGGCACAGAGACCGGGTGCGACCAAAAGATGTGAGAAAGCCCGGCGGCCGCCAGGTATGTCGACGGAAGCCGGGCGCTAGAAATCGAAAAGGGTCTGTAATCGTTAGGGTTGGGGTGCTGGGGCTTCGGGGGTGTGGGCAGGGGCTTGCTGCTGAGTGACGGCCCACGGCTGGCCTTGGTGCTGCCAATCTCTGGATACGTAGTCGGGCATAAGCATGCCGAAGAGGATGATCAGCCAGAAGAACCCGCCTCCGACGAATACCCACGTCAAGCGAGAGCTGTATTTCACGTTCATGAAGAACAGCACAATCACGACGGCTTTGGCGACGGAGATGGTCATCGCGACGACGGGGTTCATGGAGCCCATGTCGATGAATGCGGCAAAGATGGTCAAGGCCATGAGAACGGCCAGCGCAATGGCGGCTTTCACATAGACGGACGGTGGAACCACGTAGTGGGACATGGCTAAACGATGCTCCTACTAACTCGGCGCTAGACGTGCCGATGAACCAAGTACAACAAGGGGAACAGGAATACCCACACGATATCGACGAAGTGCCAGTAGAACCCAACCAGCTCCACTTTCATGAAGCGTTGGGGAGTGAAGTAGTTTTTGTAGGCCAAGACGATGAGCCAGATGAGCAAGCCCGCACCGATGACCATATGCAGCGCGTGCATTCCCGTCATGAAGAAGTAGAGAACGAAAAACAACTGCGAATGGGCCTGGTCCACATCGGGAAACATCTTGCTGTGAATCACAAAATTGGAACCGGGGACTAAGTGGTGTTCCCATTTCGCCTTGTACTCGAAGTACTTGACGACTAGGAAGGTCAATCCCAGGGCCAAAGTCAGGAACAAGAAGCTGATGAGGCGCTTCTGCTTACCTGTCTGCGCCGCGTGGACTGACATGGCCATGGTGAGACTGCTGACCAGCAGCACGACGGTGTTGAACGCGCCGAGCGTGATGTTGAGTTCTTCGCTGCCTGCGGCCCACGCTTCGGGATACTTGAAGCGGTACACAAGGTACGCCGCAAACAGGCCACCGAAGAACATGATTTCCTGGGCCAGAAAGAGCCACATTCCGAGGATGGCAGACTCTGTCTGCTGCTCCATGTCCTCGAAGTGATGGGCTACAAGGCTATCCGTACTGCTCGACACGTGCTACCCCTCCGTTGAATAGGCGTATGCTTCTTCGACCACGATGGGCCGGCCTTCGTCGAAATTAAACGTGGGCGGCGGCGACTGCACCTGCCACTCGATGCCCTTCGCATTCCATGGGTTTGGCCCTGCCGCAGGACCCTTGAACAGCGACCACGTGAAGTAGATCACAGGCAGAAGGTACCCGAATCCGAGAACCGACGCGCCTGCCGTCGACATCACGTTCAGCATCTGAAATTCTTGCGCGTACTCGTGGTAGCGGCGGGGCATGCCCAAGTAGCCGAGAATGAACTGCGGGAAGAACGTGAAGTTGAACCCGATGAACACGAGCACGGCGGCCACGATGGCGATATTCTGCGGATACATCCGCCCGGTCATCTTGGGCCACCAGAAGTGCATGCCGCAGAGGAAGCCCATCACCATTCCGCCGACCATGACGTAGTGGAAGTGCGAGACTACGAAGTACGTGTCGTGGAAGTGCACGTCGGTGCCCATCGCGCCAAGGAAGAGGCCGGTCAAACCGCCGATAGTGAAGAGGCCAATAAAGCCAAAGGCAAACATCATGGGGGCTTCAAAGGATATCTCGCCTTTATACAGCGTTGCCGTCCAATTGAAGACTTTGATTGCGGACGGCACCGCCACAAGGAACGTGAGCAGGGAGAAGACGATGCCCGCATAGGTGGACTGGCTGCTCACGAACATGTGGTGGCCCCAGACCAGGAACCCGATGATGGCGATTGCCATGCTCGAGAAGGCGATGAACTCGTAGCCGAATACGCGCTTGCGAGCAAAGCAGGTGATGACTTCGCTGATCACGCCCATCCCGGGGAGGATCATGATGTACACGGCGGGATGCGAATAGAACCAGAACAAGTGCTGGAAAAGCACCGGGTCACCGCCGAGTTTGGGATCGAAAATGCCTACGTGAAAGAGGCGTTCCAGTCCGACGAGCAACAGGGTGATTGCAACGACGGGCGTGCCGAGGATCTGGATAAGGCTGGTCGCGTAATGCGCCCAGATAAACAGAGGGAGACGGAACCACGTGAGGCCGGGGGCGCGCATCTTGTGAATCGTCACGATGAAGTTGAGCCCGGTCAGAATGGACGAGAAGCCCGCGACAAACGCGGCGGAAACCGCTAGAAAGACCTCGGAACGCGCATAGGTGCTGCTGTAGGGCGTGTAGAACGTCCAGCCGGTATCGACGCCGCCTGAGATAAGCGCGAAGACCGCCAATCCTCCGCCGATGATGTACAGGTACCAGCTCAGCAGATTGATTTTCGGGAAGGCAAGGTCTTTCGCGCCGACCATGATGGGGACGAGGAAGTTCCCAAGCACGGCGGGAATCGACGGGATCAGGAAGAAGAAGATCATGATGATCCCGTGAAGCGTGAAGACTTTGTTGTAGGTATCGCCGTCCAGCAAATCGCCTTTGGGGGTCAACAACTCCAATCGGATAAGGCCGGCAAAGAAACCGCCGGCAGCAAAGAAGACCGAGATGGAGATCAGGTACAAAATGGCAATGCGTTTGTGGTCGGTCGTCAGCAACCAAGACGCGAGAGTCGTCTTGATGTTGAGATAGTGTTTTCGCGCCGGAAGCGCTGATTCGGGGGTTATAGCAATTGTGCTCATGACTGACTACCACTCTTCTTGTCGCCCTTGAGCGACTTGATGTAATTGATCAGGGTGAACAAGTCCTGTTCTTTGATTTGATTCTGGAACGTAGGCATCAAGGGCGGATAGCCCGCAACAAGCTTTGCCTGCGGATTCAGGATTGACTCGCGAATGTAGTTCTCATCAACGGTGACCGATTCGCCGTTTTGCAGGTTCACGGTCGTCCCGAAAACCCCGGCCAACACGGGCCCGCGAGGAGACTGGCCTTCGTGGCAGGTTACGCACCCCAACTTGGCGAAGAGTTTCTCTCCGGAGGATGCGGGCGCTGCGGCCGTGGTCAACTCACCGGCAAGCCACCTCTGATAATCTTCAGGTTCCATCACGGTGATCTTGCCGACCATGCGCGAGTGATCGGTGCCGCAGTATTCGGCACAGAAGAGGTGGTACGAACCCACTTTTGTAGGCTCAAACCACATCGTGGTGTAGCGGTTGGGCAAGACGTCTTTCTTGACACGAAACGCCGGGATGAAGAAGCTGTGAATCACGTCTTCCGATGTCATGGTGAGCTTTACGGCCTGTCCGCGCGGCACGTGCAATTCATTGATTTCCCGTTTGCCATTTGGATGTTGGATCTTCCACATCCATTGCTTGCCAGTGACCAGGACTTCAAGGCCGTGCTCAGGCACTCGGGAGATGTCGAAGAACACCATGGCCGACCAGAAGAAAATGCCAAGAGCTAATATGGTGGGGATAATGGTCCACGTTAGCTCCAGGGTCTTGTTGTCGGGGTCTTCCAAGTGCCGGTTAACCTTGGCGCCCTTTCGGTAGCGAATTGCAAGGAAGGCGACCATCAGGACCACTGCAAAGAAGAAGAACACGCTCAAGCCCGTAAGCACGTACAAGAGCAGGTCCACCTTGGGAGCAACGGTCGACGCCGATTCTGGGATCAATGTTATGTTCATGACAACGCTCTACAACACCTTCGTTATCTGCAACCCCACAAGACTGATCGCATACTGGTTTGTGCCGCGGTTCATATCATCACCGAGAAAGCGCGGGCGAGCCCGCAGTGGCATCACTGGCCGCAAGGCGGCGCCGACGCCGTTTCTCCTGCATAAGCAGGACGCCAACTAGAGTAGAAATCGCCAAGACGGTCGCAACGGCCGCGAGACGAAGCACGCGCATAATGACCAAGCCATACGCACCCGAAGCGGGATCGTATTTGTAACAAAGCAAGAGGACGGCGTCTGCCAAGGAACCGATCTTGCCTTCCGAAGCGTCGACAAGGCCCAAGCGGAGATCCGATTCCGGGTACTCGATGCCGTAAAAGTAGTGCGACACCTTTCCATCCGGCGTAAGCAGCATGATGCCGCTGCCATGGGCGTATTGGTCTGCGCTGGGCAGATATTGGAAGCGGAAGCCGACCGTGTCGGCGAGCTTTTGAATGTTCTCCTGGTCTCCGGTGAGGAAATGCCAACCATCTGCACCGGACTTAGCATCTTTGTAAGCTTCCAGCATGTTCTTCTTCTTCATGACGGCCAGCTCGTTAGTTTCTTTTGGATCGAAGCTGACCGTAAAGACCTGGTACTGGTCGCCTATGGTAAATGGCAGTTTGTTGAACGCAGACAACATACCCTGAAGAACTTCACCGCAGAGCATTGGGCACTCGTAGTAGACGAGTGAAAGCACCACGGGCTTGCCATTCATGAGATCGGCGAGCTTTACTGTCTTGCCGGACTCATCCCGGAATGTCAGTTCCAGAGGGACTTGCGCACCCAACTTCTGATCGATTCCGACATCGGGGGGCGAAGGAGCACCAAGCGTCTGCGCGGAAGCGGCTTGCGTGGCCATAAGGCTAATGCACGCGCCAACAAGCACGGCGGCCACGTTGACCGAACGCCGGTTCCTCTCTATGAAGATGCGCTTCATTGTGCACCTGCGCTGGGCGCCGCGGGCGGAGTCTGAGGCGCGGGATTCGCAGCAGGAGCGGGAGACGCGGCGGCGGGCGAGGCCGCTTGCGCCGGGGGCGTCACCGCAGGAAGCGGATCGCCCGGATTGATGTGGGGCAGTCCGCGCTGCGCGGTCAAATCGATTGCAAGTTCAATTGGGACATGCAGACGTTGGGCGTTCTTGTCGACCCACCCGTACGTTGTGACTGCTGCCAATTGATCAGCGTTGTACTTCTTGAGATCCAGGGGGGGCATAGCCTGCAAACGGGGTTCGGGCGGCAGAATGCGTTCCTTGCCAGCGACCGAGGGTACTACTGCCGCACTGGAAGGCAGATCCTTGTCAAAGAAGTTGAATATCCATACCGCGATGAAGATACAGATGACCGTGATGACGGACAACACCGCAAGCGACCAAAAGACCTGTTTTCCCTTTACATCTCGGGTTTCGTAGCCCGGATTGTGGGAAGGAGAGTCGTGGTGATTCTTATGCATGTTCGACTGCCTCCTCACCATGTTCATGCCCCCCCAAGGCGGCTTCCATGCGCTGGTCGTGGAGCGGCAGCAAGGGGTACTTCTTAATCTGAGTAACAAACAGGAAGAGCCAAAGTCCTCCAATCGCAGCGTGGGCGGAGAAGTCCAGAATATGGATGCCCAGGCGATTGGGAGTAAACGCGGGCTTGATAATCCAGAAGACATCTACAAACCGCGCTAGGAAGACCCACATTGCCATGAAGACGAGGGCGCGAGCTGATCGCTTCACGCGCCTCTGGAACAGGATGAACATGGGCAATGCGAAGTTGAAGAGCATCAGCGTTAACGCGATGAGATTGAGCCCGGGCCCGGTGCGATGAAGGTACCACGGAATCTCTTCAGGCAAGTTGCCTGACCAGGTAATCAGGTACTGCGAAAAGGAGAAGTACGTCCACACTACTGTGAATGCGCAGAGCAAACCACCCAGGTGATGATAGAAGTCTACGCTCATGACCTTTGAATGCGGTTCAGTGTCTGCGACTTTGGAGAGAATGATGATGCATAGCGCTAAGGCACCCAGACCTTGTCCCACGATGAAGATGGGCGCGTAGATCGTTGAGAACCACTCCGGTTCAAGCGACATTCCCCAGTCGGTCATGGCAAACGTGATCGTCAGGACTTGAGCTACGATTCCGGGTCCGCTGATCCAACGCAGACGCAGGGTACGCGCCGGATCGCCGTCTTTGTCCTGGGCGATCGACAAACGTGTCAACAAGAAGGACAGGGCAATCCAAACCGCAAAGTAGATAAGTGCGCGGATCCGGAAGCCGGTTATGTTGAGGAAGGCAGCTTTTGCCTGGATGATTTCGTGATGCGCTAATGCGCCCCCCGGAGCCCACGGATATAGGATGTAGACACCGTAGAGGAGGATTGGCAGGAAGAGTAGCAACATGATCGGGAGAATGCGCGTACCTGCCTCGAGAAAACGTTGAATCATGAAGCCCCAGCGGCCCGCGACCATGTGGTGGAGCATCAACAGGGAAAGACAACCAAGCGAGAGACCGTTCCACAGCATGAACGCATAGAGATAGGACTGAAAGAACTGGGTCTTTCCGGAAATGAAGAGGCCAAGCAGGGAGACGATAACACCTGCCCCACACGCTATGAGCGCCTTGCTTCGTAGGCTATCCAACTTCGGGTAATTCATTGTTGATGTCCGCCTTGTGCAGTTCCATGCGAATCGTTCGCGCCCGCTTCCGGCTGCGGCTTCAGCAGCTTCTCCAGTTCGTCCTTGGGGACGTCGGCCAGAGAGGCGTTTTGACTCAACTGAAGCGCCCGAATATAGGCGACGATAGCCCATCTATCTTTTGGCGTGATGCGAGAGGCATAGCTGTACATGACGCCAAATCCGTTGGTGATGACATCAAAGAAATAACCCGGGGGGGCCTGCCGCAGACGATCTTGGTGGTAGTTGCCGGCGAGCTTCATTTCGCGCTGTACAATCATGCCGCGTCCGTCGCCAGTCTGACTGTGGCACGGAGCGCAGTAGATGTTGTAGCGTTCCTGTCCGCGCTTGAGCACGTCTTTCGTGATTTCGAAAGGAAACACGGGGGAATCCACCCCGTTGATTTTGCCGGTTGTAAGAAGGATGTCGTAGTCGCTGGCATTGGCTTCGCCAAAGGGAATGGTTCCCGCGACAGAGGGTTGTGCCGTGGCGCCGCTGGCGAAGAAAGTCCCGCGTTCCAATGGCTTGATACGCGAGTTGTTCCACATGCCTTGGTGGCAACCGGACACGAGGGCGATGGAGGCAACAGCCATTACTGCCGAGCCGATGCGTCGGAACCGTGTTGCAGCGCGTCGCAGGCGCATATTCTCCTCACGTGTTTTCATTACTGCTCAACCACCGAAACGTTTTGCGCTCCGAGGCTTTTCAGAAACGAAGTAGTCTCCGTTTCGTCGTACTTGTCGTCGCGCGCCTCGATACAGAGATAGAACTTGTCGCGTGTAGCGCCCTCGAACCCCTTTGCGTTGAAGACGGGGTGATAGGGCATTGGAAGTCCGTTCATTGCGAACATGCCGATAACGGCGCTGAATGCGGCGAACAGGATGCCCATTTCGAACGTGATAGGAACGAACATGGGCCAGCTCAAGAACGGGCGGCCCCCAATCAGATACGGGTAGTGCCAGGTGCAGGCGATGTACTGCATGACAAAGCCGGTCATTGCGCCGGTCAGGCCGCCGCATAAGACAAGGGGAGCAACGATATTCTTGCGATAGCCAACGGCCTCGGCCAGTCCGTGAACTGGGAAGGGGCTGTAGGCATCCAATTTCCGGTAACCTTGGTCATAGGCACGCTGGGCCGCCTTGACGACGACGTCAGGGTCGTCGAACTCGGCCATGATGCCAAAGACCTTAGGTCCTTCATCGTTATGTTCGTGTTCTGAGTGCATCGAATCGTCCTCAGCCTACTTCGCGTGAGCCTTCGCTTTGTGCTTCTGGTCGTACAAGAGCATTTTGAGTTCAAACATGGCGATCATGGGTACGTAGCGAACAAACATGAAGAAGAGGAACGTGAAGAGACCAATCGTCCCGACGAAGGTGGCGATATCCCAAATCGTTCCGTGATAGATTCCCCATGACGAGGGCAAGAAATCCTGGGAAAGGCTTGTGACGACGATCACGTAGCGCTCGAGCCACATGCCCACGCTGACAACCATGCAGATAAAGAACAGGAATGGGAGGTTGAAGCGAACACGCTTGAACCACAGGAACTGAGGCATGAGTCCGTTGCAGAAGATAAGCGCCCAGTATGCGGGAGCATAGTAGCCGGTCATCCGGTTTTCGAACATCATGTATTTCTCGAAGGTATTGGCGCTGTACCAAGCGAAGAAGACTTCCGTCAAGTAGCCGTAAAACACCACCAAGCCGGTTACGAGCATGACCTTGGCCATGTTGTCGATGTGCTTCATCGTGATGAGGTCTTCGAGGTGGTACCACTTGCGTAGCGGTATCGCGAGGGTAAGCACCATAGCGAACCCTGCGTACACGGCGCCAGCCACGAAGTAAGGCGGAAAGATAGTCGTGTGCCAGCCGGGGATGATACCCACCGAGAAGTCGAAGCTGACCACGCTATGCACGGACACAACGAGTGGCGTCGAGATGCCTGCCAACAAAAGGTAGGCGGTTTCGTAGCGGTGCCAGTGTACGGCCGAACCGCGCCAACCCAGCGAGAAGAGGCCGAAGATGACTTTTGCGATTCGATTCTTGGCGCGGTCGCGCATGGTGGCAAGGTCGGGTACCAGCCCCGTGTACCAGAAGAGCAGAGACACGGTTGCGTACGTCGAGATTGCGAACACGTCCCAGACGAGTGGGCTGCGGAACTGGGGCCAGAGAGCCATGGTGTTCGGGTACGGAAGGATGAAGTAGAAGAGCCACGGACGTCCCATGTGGAGCAGGGGGAACATGCCCGCGCACGCGACGGCGAACAACGTCATGGCTTCGGCGAATCGGTTGATTGAGGTGCGCCAATTCTGGTTCAACAACAGGAGAATGGCGGAAATGAGGGTACCGGCGTGACCGATACCGATCCACCAGACGAAGTTGATGATGGCCCAGCCCCACGCGACGGGTACGTTAATGCCCCAGATACCGGTACCCTTTGCGAGCAGGTATCCGACGGAGTTGAGGAATACCAGCAGCAACAGCGCGCCAAGCGCCGCAAAGAAGAACCATACTCTTGGATGCGGCTTGACGTCGACAATTTCACTAACCTTGTCGGTTAGCGTGCCGTAGTCATGCCCCGGACCCAGAATGGGTGGCTGGGGATCAATGCTCGCGAGGTTTCTTGCTACTGCCATTGGTCGGAATCGCCTCAAGCTCAGGGTTTGGGTTTCTCAGTTTTGCCATATATGTGGTACGTGGACGCGTATTGAGTTCGTCCAGCAACGCGTAGTTTCTTGGGTCTTTTCTATCTTTGGCGACACGGCTATCGGGGTTGCCGATATCGCCGAAGGCGATGGCCGCGGCAGGACAAGCGGCCTGACAGGCCGTGACGATTTCGCCTTCGCGAACCTTGCGGCCTTCCTTCTTGGCGTCGATGCGAGCGAGGTTAATTCGCTGCACGCAGTAGGAGCACTTCTCCATGACACCGCGGGAGCGCACTGTCACATCGGGGTTGAAGACCATCTGCTTGACAGGTGTCTTCTGATCCGAGTACTGGAGGAAGTTGAATCGGCGCACTTTGTACGGGCAGTTGTTGGAGCAGTAACGGGTCCCAACGCAGCGGTTGTACACCATGTCGTTGAGTCCTTCGTTGCTGTGGACGGTCGCGCCGACGGGACAAACGACTTCGCAGGGGGCCTTTTCGCACTGAACGCAGGCGACGGGCTGATGCACGGCGCGAGGTTCATTGGCGGGATCGCCCTGGTAGTAGCGGTCGACGCGAATCCAGTGCATTTCGCGGCCGCGGCGGACTTGGTCCTTGCCCACGACGGGGATGTTGTTCTCGGCCTGGCATGCAATGGTGCAAACGCCACAACCCGTGCAGGCACTCAGATCAATCGTCATCCCCCACTGCTGCTGATGTTCTTGTTCAGGAGACTTGAACATCGACATTTCGTGCTCGGGAAGATGCACGTCACGTTTAAAGAGTTCTGGATCCTGGGCGTATTCCTGCGCGGTCCCGACAAACACGAGATGACGGCCATGTTCGGAGAGGGCTTCCATACGCTGGCCGCGGATAAGATGGTGAACTTCGGTGCGGGCCATTTCGGGGCCGTTGCCGATGCGCTTTAGCTCCACACCCTGCGCGAACCAGAGCTTGTCTGACGTGCGAACCGTGTAGGCGTTGTAGCCTGTTCCGTTGCCGACCGCGCCGGCCATGGTGCGGCCGTAGCCGAGAGACAACGTGATGAGGTTGTCGGGCTGACCGGGTTGAATCCAAATCTGACCTTGGACCTTACGCCCGTCGATAGTCACTTCGACGATGTCGAAGTTGGAGAGGTTCATGCGCTCGGCAAGAGGCAAACCGACGATAATGGCGTTGTCCCAGGTAATCTTTGTAAGCGGCTTGGGCAATTCTTGCAGCCAGCCGTTGTTGGCCCAACGCCCATCTCCAATCGTTGAATCGAGACAGAACGCCACTTCGAGCCCATCTTTCGAGGCCGCATCCGGAGCGGCGACGGCGATGTCCGGCCGGACCGTCATGGGCTTCGGGGGCAGCGTGGTGCCTTCCACGACGCCTTTTGCGAGGGCGGTTTTCCAGAAAGCGTCAAAGCCTTGCTCACCGTGACGTTTCTGCCAGTACTCACGCAGGATGTTATAGCCGTTGCCCGGCTGGCCCGCGACGGCTGCAAGCAGTTCGTGGGCGGATTTGCCGTTGTACAGCGGCGCGATGAGCGGCTGCACAATGGAGGCCGTGCCGTCAAAGGCGAGCGCGTCGCTCCAGGACTCGAGATAGTGGGCTTCGGGAAGGTGCCAGTGGCAGCGTTCTGCAGTCTCGTCATAATACATGCCGAGGTGCACGCGGTGGGCCACTTTGTCGAGGGCGGCGGAAAAATCAAGGTCGGCAGGCGCGTAGTACGCCGGATTTCCGCCAACGATGATGAGCAACTCGACCTTGCCGTCCTTCATGTCGCGCACGAGAGCCTTGAGGGACTCGGTCTGGTCCGCGGCTTGGGGATCGGCTTCGATGGAATCGGTGTACAGGACAGTCTTGCCTGCGTTGCCGAGCTTTTCATTTATCCGGTGCACGAGGATGTGGACGTTGGCCGACAAGGAGTCTCCGGCGACGACGATGCCGGAGCCGGCGTGCTGCTGCAAATCCGCAGCGACCGCATCCACAAATTTGCGGTGAGGTTCGTCGACTTCGGGACCGGGCGCATCGACACCCAGTTTGCGCGCGATTGCCCGTGCAAAGACTTCTATTTGGCTTGGGCGCACGTGCAGGGCGTGGTCGGCCATTGCGCCGGTAAGCGTTGGCGTTCCTTCTACGCAGTAAAGACGATTCATGTTGCCGGGAACGCGCTTCGCGGCGAAATCGCGCGAGTAGCGGACGCTTCCCGGGCCAACGGTGAGGAAGTCGGAACCTAACGAGAGGACTACATCGGCGGCATCCATTTTGTACTGAATGCCGACGAGCTGGCCAAACGCGAGGCGCGCAGCGCGAGCCGCATTGTCGCGACCGCTGGGTTCGTATTGATGCCAACGCATGCCGGGCATGCTGGCGAGGAGCTGCTGGATCTGAAATTGCAGGGTCGGAGAGGTGACGGTTTCGGTAAGTATGCGAATACTCGTGCCGCCGGAATCCCGGAGCCCTTTCGAGATTTTCGTGCCGTCGGCTAGCTTCTCTCCATTGACCAGAATGTCGATCCATTTCGCGAACGTATCCCAGGTGCTGATGGAGCCGAGCTTACGGGCGACGGTGGAGCGGTCGGGATCGTACAAAGTAAGGACGGAAGCTTGAGAGAAGATGTCTGTCGAGCCCAGGCTTGCCGGGTGATTGGGATTGCCCTCCAATTTGGTGGGCCGTCCCATGTGGTTTTCCGCGAGAAGACCAATGGCATAGCCGCCCTGTGTCATGGCGGTGGCGAAGTACATCGGAGTGCCGGGCACCAATTCCACTGGGGGCTTGACGTAGGGGATGATTTGCTCGTTGGGCTGGCGCGAGCACGCATTGAGGCCGGCCAACGCCAGAGAGGCACCCATTACTTTGAGGAAGGCGCGGCGGTCTACTCCATCGGGCATGACGGAGGCTTCGCGCGGGAACTCGCGGTCCATGAATTCGCGAAACGTAGGCGTTTCCGCGAGTTCTTCCAGACTCTGCCAGTATTCGCGGCCGGTGCGACCCGCTATTGCTTTGCGAACCGAGGCCAAGTCCAATCGGTTTCTTTTATTCTCGTATGTATTCACGACTGCATTCGTTCCTGGTGCTTCCATGTCACGATTACCGGTGGCACACCGAACAATTGGTCAACTGCTCAACGCGGACGCCGTACTCTTCAACCAGTTTCTTGCCTTCTTGAAGCTGGTTTGCACCCGGTTTCCAGTCCACGGAGTAGACTTGGTCTTTGGGTCGAATGAATTTCTCCGGAGCTTTATGGCACTGCAAACACCACGACATATGGAAGGTGTTGGCCTTGGACATGAGGGGCATTTGGTCAACCTGACCATGACACGTCGTGCAGCCAATGCCTTTGTTGACGTGGATGCTGTGATTGAAATAGACAAAGTCGGGAAGATCGGTAACGCGATTCCAGACAAGGGGTTTGCCCGTGTCCCAACTATCACGGACAGGCTGCAGCATGGGGGCTTCAGTCCAGACCTGCGAATGGCAGGTCATGCAGGTTTCGGTGGGAGGAATGCCCGCGAACGGACTGGAATCGACGGAGGTGTGGCAGTACCGGCAGTCGATACCGAGACCTGCAACATGATGCTTGTGGCTGAACGGCACGACCTGCTCTTTGGCGATGTTTACGTTGGTCACAAAGGGCGACCGATAGAAAGCCATCGCACCGCCCAATAGCACGTTCAGGAAAATCACTCCCCCCACGATGCCGACGCGCATCACCGTGTTCATACTCGATGGGAAGACCTGTGCCACGTGAGTACCTCTTATTCAGCCTTGCTTCAGGCATAGCGGATCACAAGGGATACGCCTCTAGCCTGTCCGAATCAGCCTTGCAAACGTTATCGACCGGTAAATAGCCGCACCGCCTGAGCAGTCAACCCCAAAGACGCATTACGCGACCAGGAGCCCCTTACCCCTCAATGCAGCCATGCCGTTCGCGGTCCCGAAAGACATAACTCAAGCTGCCAAGAATTGAAGTCGTCACCAGAGGACTTCGGTTTGGCAGCCAAGGACGGCGGAGTGTATACATTTTTGAATCGAAAGTCAAGCGTTTCGCGAGGTTTTTCTCGATTCATCTGTAACCGCGTACTACCCAATGCCTTACAACTCCCAATTTGTACGCATTAACACCCAAAAGGGGCGGTTTAATCCCGACAGTTAACACAAATTTACTTTTTTGAGGATAAACAATTGCGGGTAGGCGGAGACAGATTCAATCCGTTAGTCAGCGCGCCCATGAAGCGGTAGACCGTTGATTCACGATCCGCGAACCTATTGCCGCGCCCGAGAATGCGAGTCTCGTTCATTGAATGTGCATGAAGCAGTTCTTAAATGGAGTGAGGTCATTCCGGGTTGACCAAGGTACGAATCGGCCCTATACTTCTTTTTCTCAGGCGCTGTCAGTTCACACATTACATATAGGAGTCGACGAATGCTTACGACCGAAGAGCAGGTGCAGTACAAGGTAGCGGACATGGGTCTCGCGGAATGGGGACGTAAGGAAATCGAACTGGCAGAGAATGAAATGCCGGGGTTGATGGCCATCCGCAAACGCTATGCCGCGAAGCAGCCGCTTAAGGGCCACCGTGTGATGGGATCGCTACACATGACCATCCAGACGGCGGTTCTGATTGAGACCTTGACGGCGCTGGGCGCCGATGTTCGCTGGGCGAGCTGCAACATTTATTCAACACAGGATCACGCCGCCGCTGCGATCGCGAAGGTGGGTACACCGGTGTTCGCGTGGAAAGGCGAAACGCTTGAAGATTATTGGTGGTGCACGTTGCAGGCGCTGACGTGGCCGGACGGCAGCGGTCCGAACCTCATCGTGGACGATGGTGGCGACGCAACGCTGTTCATCCATCGCGGATACGATTTCGAGGAGACGTACAACAAGACGGGAAAGCTGCCGGAAATCTGCCGGGACAACAAGGAAATCGAGATCATCGACACGTTGTTGCACCAGGTCCATGCAGAGAATCCGATGAAGTGGCACAAGTACGTCGAGGAGTGGATTGGCGTTTCGGAAGAGACGACGACAGGCGTGCACCGGTTGTATCACATGATGGCGGAAGGAAAGCTGTTCACGCGCGCAATCAACGTGAATGACAGCGTGACGAAGTCAAAATTCGACAACCTGTACGGTTGCCGGGAGTCGCTGGCGGACGGCATCAAGCGCGCGACGGATATCATGGTCGCCGGCAAGGTGGTCGTCGTGGCCGGGTATGGCGACGTGGGCAAGGGCTGCGCGGATGCGATGCGCGGCCTGGGTGCGCGCGTACTCATCACGGAAATTGACCCGATTTGCGCGCTGCAGGCATGTATGGAAGGCTATCAGGTGGTGACGATGGACGAAGCTGCGCCGTTGGGCGACATCTTCGTGACCGCGACGGGCTGCTGTGACGTGGTTTGCGGGAAGCACATGCAAGCCATGAAGAACGAGGCCATTCTGTGCAACATCGGTCACTTTGACAGCGAGATCGACATGGCTTGGCTGGAATCTCAGAAGGACATCAAGGACATCGAGATCAAGCCGCAGGTGGACAAGTTCGTGTTTCCGGATGGAAAGGCCATACTCGTGCTTGCGCGCGGCCGCTTAGTGAACTTGGGTTGTGCGACGGGCCATCCGTCGTTCGTGATGTCGAATTCGTTCTCGAATCAGACCATCGCTCAGATTTCGCTGGCGACGGAGACCGAGAAGTACGAGATTGGAAAGGTGTACACGCTGCCGAAGAAGCTCGACGAAGAAGTCGCGCGGCTTCACCTCGATAAGCTCGGCGCAAAGCTTGAGCAGTTGAGCGCCAAGCAGGCGAAATACCTCGGGGTACCTGTTGAAGGTCCCTATAAACCGGAGCATTACCGTTACTAGTACCCGCGATCCGAACGGGCCACACGGAACCTGTATCACCGCCGCTTCCCTCGGGGGGGCGGCGGTTCTATTTTCTCGTGGAGGCGTGTGGGCGCGGACGGGAAACCTTTGGCCGGGCCAAACGTATTACATACCTCAGTGATCCGAGTGCGGCCTTCCCGGCTGTTACGCAGAGCGCCGGACAATCGCAGCGCAGCATAGCCACAACCCAATTGACTCAACCACCGATTCACACCGAGGAACACCGAAAAGAAGGATCAATCCGGCGCGTGTGACTACAAACCACGGGGAACGCTGGGAGCACGGGAGTATCTGTAACGCTTGCACAGACCTTGTCGGAAGAAGGCACAAAACGCACAGAAGATGGGGGATAGAATTTGACCACGAATCAGACGAATCACACGAAAAGGAGGCTCAATCAGGAGCGAATGTTCTCAAATCACCGGAAGCACTGGAGCCACGGGGAATTGCGGTTGAATCCTTGCGGAAATGTACCGGGCTAGGGAGAGAACTTCCGCGAATAGAACGAAGAAAGTGCCAGATTGAAGTACAGATTTCGGAGATCCAAAACGGAGACACTATGATGCGGAAGCGAATGTGCTCATTGATTGCAGTCGCAATTGCGGTAGTGTGTATTGGCTGCCAGCATGGCTCGCATAACGACGTGCACAGCGCCCCGCCGACCACTTTGGGCAGGCCGAATGTGGAGGTCTTTTCCGACCTGTGGCCGGGGAAGATTGATAGGGATGGAGTCCTTGCCGCGCCTGTGTACTTCGATTACGACAGCTACGCGTTGCGGGCCGATGCGTTGGAATCACTCCAAAAGAAATCGGAAATCCTAAAGGGTTACCCAGGTCTGCGAGTACAAATCCAAGGCCATTGCGACGAGCGAGGCTCTCAGGAATACAATCTCGCACTGGCAGAAACGCGAGCGCAGACGGTGCGTGCACATTTGGAACAGCTCGGTGTGCCTTCCACTCAACTCATGACAATCAGCTATGGGGAAGAAATGCCTGCTGTTGTTGGGCATGACGAGGTGGCGTGGGCCAAAAACCGGCGGTGCGAGTTTGTGCACTAATCCGGCAGGCGGCGCACGGTCTCTCTTGCGGCCTCATTATTAAGGCGTTGGAGCGTCTTGCTTGGCCTCTTGTGACGATTCTTCGTGCGGCAGTTCAGAAGCGGACTCCAGGCTATAAGCGATTATGCTGCTTCTTGAAAGCGCAACGAGCAATGAAGTAGCGCCCGGCCTGGGGAGAATTTCAATCCGATCAAACGAGCCGCTTATCTGCAAAGTGCCAAGTTTCGTCCCATCGTGACTGACTATGATGAGGTCTCCCGTCGCGTCGGGAAAGACCCAGTCCTTGACGCCGTCGCCATCGGCGTCACCGCAGCACACGTTAATTTGTCGAATGAAATCCAGATTGGAGTCCACAGAGGCAGACCATGCCTTGTTGCCATCTGGATCATAGGCAACGACCATTCCCCTGTCTGGATCGAAGTCTTTGCCGAAGACAACTATCTGAGCAAGACCAGCAGCGTCGAGTTGAGCTGCTTCAACATTACGCACATATAGACCGCCGGAGGAAATGCTGTCGAGTTGTTTGCCGTCGTGCGCATACACGCGCACCGATTCGCCCATACCGGGCGTGAAAACGTACCCTTTGCGGTTGCCATAGGCCGGGAGTATCGCGACACTGAACATCGGACCCATGATGCGGTCTTTCCACAGCGACTTTCCTTCGGCTGAACATGCCTCTATCGACCCGAAACCGTCGGTTGCTATGGTCACTTCGTCCGATCCGTCTCCGTCCAGGTCTCCCCAATGTGCAGACCCGCTCCCCATGAAGCCTCCCTTTGACCACAACTCCTTTCCTTTCATGTCAAGAATCTGGACGCCTCCGTTCAAACTCTCATACACGAGCAAACGCGGACCCGTCTTGTGCGTGCCGAATTCAACTTGGCTCTCAAGTCGGGGCATTGCTACACCCTGTACTCCCAGGGCGCGCATTCCGAATACACTGATGCCTGCCAATCGGATTGAATGAACGGGTTTGCCGTCGGGATCGTAGGCGGTAAGTTTGCCGTCGCTGTTGACGACACAAATGTCATTCGAGCCGTCTTGATTCAGATCGCCAATCGAGAGGGAGGCGGCCTCAGATAACGGAAGTCTCCACATCTCTTTGAGGGCGAGTGGAGACGGGCTTTCGGTCAGTTCCGGTTCCGGGTCATCCGGGTCTTCTTTCACCTTCCAGGAGTAGTCGGGCGCCGTCGCTAACTTGCGCAACTTCTCGATACTCCTCTTTCTCTCTATGACATGATCGATAACTCCCTGCCGCTCTATGAAAAAGAGCGTGGTATCCAGAGCGCCATCTCCATACGGCACAGGCATGTTCGAAGAAACGACTTGGATCTTGCTGGGGTTTCCATTCTTGTCAACCGAGGGTAGCGATGCGACTCCTTCATTGATGACGATGAAGGTGGTTGAACCCGTCAGTTCCGTTGCCAAGGTGTTTATGTCATCGATCATCTGCTTTTGGCCGGTCAACATGAACTCAAATACGCAGACAACCACTCGCTGTCCGCGAAGCTCGCTCAGCTTCAGTTTTGTCCCCTGGTCTGAGACTACGTCGAAATCGGGTGCTCTCACTCCTTCCCATTCCGCGAAGAAGTGGGATTCCATATCCTGATTCATGTTTCCGAACATGTCGCCGAGGAGCGATGAAAAGAAGATCATGGAGGCAACCGCAACAAAGCAAGCAACCGTCGATAGCGCAATACCGGTCCATGCAACCGGACGCGCTTCGGTCTGTCCTTTCAGGTGAAAGATGCCAACGAGGATTCCCGCAACTGCAAAGAAAAGACCCACAAAACATGAGCTACCAAGTAAGCCCACAATTCCAAGAATCAGACTTGTCACGGCAAGGGTCTTGTCGGATGACGCTTTCCTTCTGGGTGGGGTGTAGCGGTATTGGGGATTTGGCGGTGTCTTCAATAGATTCGGCGGAAGCGGCGGTGGCTGCTGAGGCAGTTGCGGTGGAATCGTACCGGACATGCGATGGAACCCTCCCCCTTTCCCCACGTGACGGGGCTAACTCGTTCGATAGTACTATTTCGAGCGATGGCTCGCAATGTTGTGACATGGGAGGAGCTTACGATTTGGGCTGGAGACGACGGCCGTAATGTGTCTATGCCCTTTCGGTAACGGCTTACTTGCAGGATCGGGCTAATTGCCGGACAAGAGCCACATTGTCAGCCTTGTTTGCCTTCAAGTTCGTCCAACAGGTTCCTGAAGCGGGCGATGTCGTCACGAGAGAAGGTCTCTTGCGAGACCAAGGCGCGAACCAGTGGCGTAGGTGTGCCGTCGCATAGGTTCAGCGCCAGCTCTTTCAAACGCATGCCCAAAAGCTTCTCGCGCGTGACGGCGGGTTCGTAGGTGTGCGGCGTGCTGACCTTACGGACTGTGACTAGGCCCTTTGATTGCAGTCGAATCAGCAAGGTTTGGATTGTGGTGTATGCCCACTGATGTCCGCAGCGAAGGAGGACTTCTCCGACGTCACGCACGGTACCGGATTTGATTTCCCAGAGGGCTTTCAAGACTTCGAGTTCGGTGTCGCTTGCATCGGTTCCGCGAGGTGACATTTTGGT
>JAIBAQ010000119.1 GCA_019695095.1 Candidatus Hydrogenedentota bacterium | reverse complement strand
GAGCTGCCCAGTAGAAGGCCAGCGGGTCACCGAGGTAGGGAAACTTGGCCCGCAGGGCCACAACGACAAGTGCGGCAAACGTTCCGAACAGCAGCGCCCAGCGAAACCGGCTATCGATTCCCAACGCAGTTAGCTTGCGTATCGCGAGTCGGAGCGTGTCCATGCCGTTGCCCTCCTACGTAATGCAGGCAAGACACCATGCCTGCTATCAATCAGTCACGCGAGGAGGGTAATTGGGGACAAGCGATAACAGGAACGCGGGAGCTTTTGACGGTGTGGACGAGATGGACATGATAGACGTGGTTGCCCACTGCGCCAGTCACATCGAACGAGGCGCACCGAAAATGGCGGTGCGCGGGGACTCTACTCGGATATTGTCGCCCGGCCAAATACGATGCGGTCTTTTGAGATTTCGGTTGTGTCGCCGGTCACTTTGAATTTAGCTTTTCGGCGGATGTCTTCGGAGGAACTGCCGATCATGATTTCGAATTCGCCGGGTTCGACGACGTAGCGCATGGCGCGGTCGTAGAAGGCGAGTTGGGCAGCGTAGAGTGTGAACGTGACCTTCTTTTCTTTGGCGGGTCCGAGGTCCACACGTGCGAACCCCTTCAACTCTTTCACGGGGCGCGTCACGCTGGCGACGATGTCGTTGATGTAGAGTTGGACGGTTTCGGAGCCGGTACAGTCGCCGGTGTTCTTGATCGCTATCTCGATGTTGAGTTCGCCGGTTGGGGCAATCTCACTTGCGGAGAGTGTTGGCTTGCCGTATTCGAATTTGGTGTAGCTGAGGCCGTGTCCGAAGGGGAACAGCGGTTCCGTGGGCTGGTTCACGTATTCGCCGTACATCTGCGAACGCGCGCCCGAGGGTTTGTGGTTGTAGTAAACGGGAATCTGGCCAACGGAGCGCGGGAAACTCATTGTGAGCTTGCCGCTGGGATTGTTGTCGCCAAAGAGCGTTGCTGCGATGGCGGGACCGCCCTGTTCACCGGGCAGCCACGTTTCCAGGATCGCCTTCACGCGTTCCGCGATAGAAGTGAGCGCGTAGGGACGGCCATTCAGCAGCACCAACACAACCGGTGTGCCGGTATCGCAGATGGCAAGCACGAGTTGTTCTTGCACTCCGGGCAAGGTGATGTCGTCGCGGTCGCGCATCTCGCCGCAGGTACAGTCCATCGTGAGACCTGATTTGCCACCCATCACGAGAATGGCGACGTCCGATTCTTTGGCAATGCGAACCGCTTCGTCGAAGCCGTCGGTTGAATCGTCGTTCACGTTGCAGCCTTGCGCGTAGGTTATCTGCGTATCGTCTCCCGCGCGTTTGCGAATTGCCTCGAGCACGGTCTCGCCGTCGGGCAGTAAATCGCCGGGATTAACGCCTTCCATCATTCCCAGCGTGATTTCCACGTGGGGCAAGTAGTGGTAGTCGCCGAGGTGAGCTCGCAGGTTGTCGGCGTTGGGGCCGATGACGGCAATCTTTTTCGTATCCGCGGAAAGAGGCAAAGCGCCATCGCGATTCTGGAGGAGGACCATGGAGAGCGAAGCTAGATCGATCGCTATCTCCTTGTGCGCTTCTCCCTGAGCAAAACGCTCGGCCTCGCTTACAAGGTCAAATCGTCTGTCGAAAAGGCCATATTCAAATTTCGCACGGAGAACGCGCGAGAGTGAGACGTCAATGAGTCTTTCATCAATTCGGTTGTCTCGCACCGCGCGCAAGAGATCTGGGCCGTAGCAGGCCGCTGCGGGTAATTCGACATCGACGCCCGCGTCCAGCGCAAACCGTGCGGCATCGGTCTTGTCTTTGCCGATGCGGTGGTATTCGGTGAGCATCTCGACACCGAAGTAATCGGAGACGATGGTTCCTTCGAATCCCCATTCCTTACGGAGGATATCGTTCAGCAACCAACGCGCGCTGTGGCAGGGTTCGCCGTCGAGTTCATGGTAAGCAGGCATAATCGACTTGAGACCGGCGTTCTTCACGGCCGCCTCGAATGGGTAGAGGAACACTTCGCGTAGTTCGCGCTCGGGAATGTGCGAGGGCGCCCAGTTCATCCCGCCTTCAGGAACTCCGTAGCCAACGAAGTGCTTGCCGGTTGCCATGAGAGTGGGTTCGGGGCCTTCACTATCGCAACCCTGAATCCCCTCGATATAGGCCATTCCCATGCATGCGGTCAGGTAAGGGTCTTCTCCAAAGGTCTCTTCTACACGCCCCCAGCGCGGGTCACGAACCACATCCAAGACGGGGGCAAGCGCCTGTTGCACGCCCGCCATCCACATGAGAGCACGCGATGAAACCGCCATACTCCTGGCTAGTTCGGGCATCCAGGTGCATGCCAATCCGATGATTTGGGGAAAGCACGCGGCGCCGCGCGCCATGAAGCCCGCGCAGCATTCTTCATGGATGACGGCGGGAATGCCGAGGCGTGTGTGTTCGACCAAGTAGCGCTGTAGTGCGATGACGGTCTCAGCGTATTCCTTGATAGTCAGATCGGTGGCGCCCGCGAGCATGGAGATGTGTCCGACGCCGTTGCTGATGTGCGTGATGGCCTTCTTTTCGGAGAACTTCCGATCCTCGATCAGGTCGTAGCCCCAAACGCCTGTGAGTTGAGCGAGCTTCTCTTCGAGCGTCATGCGGGACATGAGATCCGCGAGGCGATCCTCGATAGGAAGGGTCGGGTTCTTGTAGGGAGCGTTATCAAGAGTGTTGTCGGAAGTCACGGGAGTTCCCCCAGCGTGTTGTGTGGATGGAATGATACAGGTAGTAGGGGTATGGTTGAAATGGCAGGAGAAAAGTCGCAGCCGAGGGCGGCTGCGCCACAAGTACACGTGACACGAAGTATGAAGACGCGCTTCGCGCAGAAGGTCTAAGCCAGATTCTTCGCTGCGCTCAGAATGACAACAGGGAGAAAACGCCCGGCGTGGAAGCCGGGCGCTACAGAAGATAGTATTACGCTTTGATGCCGGAGAGGGTGATGCCTTGGATCATGTAGCGTTGGCAGAGGAAGAAAATCAGGATCATGGGCAATGTCATGACGAGTGAGGTGGCCATCATTTCGCCGTACATGGAACCTTGTTCGGTGCGGAACCATTGTAGCCCGAGGGCGATGGTCATCTTGTCTTTGGTGTTGATGTAGATGTACGCGCCGAGGAAGTTGTTCCATGCGCCCTGGAAAGTCTGCACGGCGACGACCGCGAGCGCGGGCTTGATGAGCGGCATCGTCATGGTCGTGAAGATGCGGAAATGGCCGCAGCCGTCGATTTTCGCGGCTTCGTCAAGGTCGATGGGCAGAGTTAGCATGAATTGGCGTAGCAGGAAGATGTGAAAGGCCGCGCCGAACATTGCGGGGACCCACAGCGGGTTGAGCGTGTTGTACCAGTCAAGCTGGTTGAAGATGAGGAATTGCGGGATCATGGTGACTTGCGCGGGCAACATAAGCGTCGCGAGCACAAGGAGGAAGACCGTCTCGCGGCCGCGCCAGCGGATGCGCGAGAAGCCGTAGGCGATAAACGCGCTCGACACGACGTTGAGCGCAACGTTGAGTACCGTCACGTAGAGCGTATTGCCGAGCCAACTCCACATGGGGATGAATTGCTGCGCGTTGGTGAAGTTCTGAAATACCTTTGACCATTCGAGCGGATGCTGCTTGAAGACCTCGGGTATCCAAGTCATCGGTATGCGGAAGATTTCAGATCGTTGTTTGAAGCTGGTGACGATCAGCCACAAGAACGGAATCGAGAACAGGATGCCGATGGCGGCCAGGATCACGTGCATGAAGCACTGGCGGACCAACTCGATGAGCCCATTGCGCAGACGCCTATTCATAGTGCACCCACCTCTTCGACATGCGCCATTGAACAAGCGTCAGCAGCAGCACAAGCAGGAACAAGACCCACGCCTGCGCGGAGGCGTACCCCATCTTGAAGTACCGGAACGCGTTGTTGAACAGATAATAGACATAGAACAAGGTTGAATCGGCGGGACCGCCGCGCGTCAAAATCAATGCCTGCGCAAAGATCTGGAACACGCCGATGATCCCGGTGACAAACGAGAAGAAGATGTACGGGGTCAGCATGGGTAATGTCACGGAGAAGAACTGGCGTATCCGGCCCGCACCGTCGATCGAAGCCGCTTCATACAAATGCGCGGGGATGCCCTGGAGGCCCGCCAGCCACATGATCATGCCGCCGCCCGCGCCCCACAGGCCCATGAAGACGATGGCCGGTTTCGACCATGACTTGTCGCCGAGCCAAGAAGGCGGATGTAGTCCCAACTCGCGCAACCCGAGGTTGATCAAACCCTCTGGATTCAGCAGAGCGTACCAGAGTACAGCGGTCGCCACGGCGGGTGTGATGGCGGGCAGGTAGAAAATGGTGCGGTAGAAGGCCATTCCTTTGACCTTGGTGTTGAGCAGCATCGCCAGAATGAGGGACACCGACATGCCAAGGGGAAGCGCCACCACCATGAACACGGTATTCCAGAGCGATTTCCAGAACAGCGGATCGTTGGCCAGCAGAAACGAATAGTTGTCCAATCCAACAAAGCGAGCCGGATGAATAACGTCGTAGGAGCAGAAGCTCATGGCCAAGGAGAAGATCATGGGGCCTGCGGTGAAGACGATAAACCCAAGCGCCCACGGACCGATAAACACGATGCCCATTCGATTGTCGTGCTTTTGCATGGAGCTTCGGGCCCGGTAGTTGCGTGTACTCCATGCCAGCCAAGAGACTGTGCCCACGATGAGGGCGGCGGCGCCCACCCATACCCATGCCCAATTCAGGAGGGGGTAGCTGTCGCGCTTGTTATAGATGTCCAACTGGCCCTGCACACGGCGGTCGGCATCATGCAGCGCCTGCTCGGCCGTCATCTCACCGTATAGGACGCGGTCAACGGCGCGGATCATCTCATCGCGCAGAATAGCATTCACCGGGTTTGCCGTGGGGGGCACAAGGTACGGAACGAGTTTCTCGCAATTGGCGTATGCCGCGGCGAATACGGGATTTGTGAGCGGGTACTTGCCAATGACTGCCTCGCGCACTTTGCGGTCGGCCCTGAATCCCGGATAAACCAGCGTGTTGCCGCGCGCACGCGTTTGTTCCGCGCACGCATCGAAGTATGGAATCTGGCCCTTCGGAGATAAGGCAAACCGGATGAACTGCCAAGCCTCTTTGGGATGGCGTGCGTTATGGGGGATGAGATAGAGGGCGTGCCGGTCCGACAATGAAATTGGAGGGCGTCCGTCCGGAGTGGGAACCGGCGCAATCCCCAATTCCATATCCGGTTTTCTCAGCATGGCGCGATATATGATGGAGTCATCTTCCACGGACATCGCAATTCTGCCGTCTCCTTGCGGAAAGATGCCCGTGGCCTCATTCGTCTGTGAAAAATCGTCGAACGCGCGGCGGCCTCCCGCGGCCTCGTACATACTTGCGACAAACTTGATCGCACGTAACGCCTCCGGGCTGTCCAACAGCGATTCGCGGCCATCTTTGGACAAGACATCGCCACCAAGCTGTCGGACATAGAACGAGAGGTCGTCCACGCTATACAGGGTGCGTGTCATCATATTACCGAGACGTGTGACTCGCCCGCGCGCATCCCGCACGGTCAACTTCTCGGTCATGTCGCGCCATTCATCCCACGTCCGGGGCGGTTTCTCGGGGTCGAGTCCTGCCTCCCGAAACACCGCCTTATTGTAGGAAAGGCATAGGAGTCCAGACCCTTCCGCAATGGCATAAACTCGCCCGTTCCATTTGCAGGCCTGCCACAGTCCCGTCGGGTAGTTTTCCTCGTGCAGGCCATCTGGAAGGGACTTGTCCTGCTCGATGAACTTGTCCAATGGCATAAGGATGCCGCGTGCCGCGATATCGCCGAAGAGATTTGCTTCGCGGCGAAACACATCGGGCGGTACACTGCCTACCACACCGCAAAGGAGTTTTTGGAGATCCTCCCCTCGGTCGGCGGGACCGAAGACGACCTTGATGTTTGGATACTCTTTTTCAAAAGCCTCCACGAGGGCGTACCAACCTGCACGGGTTTCCCCCATGCTCAGGCCCCAGACGTGAAGTTCGACGGGTTCTTCGGCGGCAGCGGAGAGGAGACATCCGGCGAGCATGTTCACCACGCAGGCGAGACGAACGACGTGACCCACCAGGGCGTGTCCCCCCCAAAACCTGGTACGCTGCGGTCTCACTACGCCCTCCTCCTGCGCCGCGATGGAAGGCGAGATCCCCTCTTCATTTCCCCTCACGATCATCCGATTCTGTTCCAAACCGTTGCTACATTTGAAGTTCCTCCCCTTGACCGACAAGGGTAAGAACTCCACCTTGGTACGGGCTCCCAGAGGGCGCCGCAAATGTAATTGCATTTTTGACCCGAGCTGGTCGCATTACGGCCCGGCAGCGCCCCCGCTGGTATACCTTACCCGATTTCACCTTGTAATGACAACTAATCCGAATTTCTCGCGAACACACTTGGACGCATCTCGTAACCAGCACGTTCGCACGACTTGCGGCGAAAGTTGAGGCGGTTCTCCGAGGTCGAGGGGAGCCTGGGAATTCGGACTGTGGCTGGCCCGGTTACGGGTTCTCGCATGTGCCAAGCCGGCGCCGGTGGCGCGATTCGACTTGTGGCTCCGTCGCGTGTACGATCCCGGAATGCATGTTCGCACGGCGTCTTTGAGGCAGCTCGACACGCGGAGTCCTGCGTTGGCGCGAGTAGGAAGCGCAGAGGGAACCATGAGGCCGAAGGATACATCGATAGGGTTCTACGAAGCGGTGTACCGGCTTGTGCGCGATATCCCGAAAGGGCGCGTGATGACCTATGGGCAGATTGCGACAATTCTCGGCGTTCCTCGGGCTGCCCGGGCCGTCGGATACGCAATGCGCGCGAGCGGCGAGAAGGATGTGCCCTGGCAGCGCGTCATTAATCATCAGGGAGGCATCAGCGCGCGGGGCGATGTCGAACGGCCGCTACTGCAGCGGCGGCTGCTCGAAGACGAGGGGGTCGTCTTTAATGAGGACGATTGTTGCGATCTGAAGAAGTACCGGTGGGAGCCGAAGGATCTGGAAGCGTATGTGTATGAGGGCAATCCTGAATTGCCTTTCTTTTGATAGATACTATCTGCGCCGACGAGGCGTTTGCGGATTGAGGAGTGGTTCGTGGTTTATCTGAATGCTGTCTTGCTCGGGATTGTCGAAGGTTTGACGGAATTCTTGCCCATCAGCAGTACGGGGCATCTTATCCTGGTGGAGCGTTACCTGCGGCTGTGCGACGATCCGGCATCGCATTTTCCGTTTTCATTCATGGTGATAATCCAGTTGCCGGCGGTGCTGGCGGTGGTCCTGTATTTTTGGAGTACGTTGTGGCCGTTTCGAGGAGACTCAAGCCATCGGGACCGGACGGTACTGCTCTGGATCAAGATTGCATTTTCCGTTTTGCCGGCGGTGGTGCTGGGCGTTCTGTTTAACGACATCATTGAAAAGTACCTTTCGTGGGAGGTGCCGGTGGCATTGGCGTTGGTTGCCGGCGGTGTGGCACTCCTTGTGATTGAAGGCAAATCGCTGTCCGTCAGAATCCCTGACATCGAGGCCATCAGCTTCCGGAGCGGTTTTCTGGTGGGGTGTTTCCAATGCCTGGCCATGTTTCCCGGCGTCTCGCGGTCCGCGGCAACGATCATCGGCGCGATGTTGCTCGGAGCCAGCCGCCCGGTGGCAGCGGAGTTTTCGTTCTTCCTGGCGATACCGACCATGATGGGAGCCACTACACTGACAGTGCTCAAGCGCGGTTTGTCCTTCACGCCTCAGGAGTGGGTGCTACTCGGAATAGGATGCGTCGCGTCGTTTATCACGGCATACGGCGCGGTCGCTTTTCTGATGAACTATATACGCCGCCACGATTTTCGGGTCTTCGGCTACTACCGGATTGTGTTGGGAGGTATCGTGTTGGCCGCGTATTTCCTTAGGTCCCTTGCATAGTCCGCAATTTGCACTGGCGCGATTGAGCGCCGACGCAAATTGCTCACGTGCAAAACGTTGAGGTTATGCCATGAGGATTTCTCGCGAACACACTATGTTCACGGAGAACCGCTTTGTTTTTCGCCGCAAGTCTCGCAAACACACTGGTTACGAGAGAGGTTCACGTATGTTCGTGAGAAATCCGGGATAACGTGGTTGCACACAGGATTCGCACACGGCATACTTCGCCGATTCCGTCCTCATGGGACCGATGGCCGGAATCCAAACAGGTAGAGCGAAGTAGGCCTGCTCTCCGTTGCGCATACGTTCTTGGCCTACCGGTAACCGCATGCCTCTGCTTTATTACATACTGACTGCCTCGTACTGCACGATGATATTCGCACTCTCGTCAAGCCCGGATCTGGGGACGGTGGAGCTTCCGTTCAATGGAGCCGACAAGCTGATTCATATGACGCTTTACGGCGGTTTGGCGGCAATCGTCTCCGTGGGTATCCGGCGTTCGCGTAAACCGGCAACGCCGTGGACACAGGTCTTTGCGCCGATTTTGTTCGCGTTCTTCTATGGTTTCACGGACGAGATTCACCAACTCTATGTCCCCGATCGTTCATTCGATTTTGCGGACATGGTCGCTGATATGGCGGGAGCAACGACGATTCAGGCCATCCTCTGCTGGTTCTGGCTGAGGTACCCGCGCGCCCAAAACGAGACCAGGCAAAGGGAACTCAAATGACCCCCGCGGGATACACTCTTTTGTACCCTCCGATAACCAGATGATACGATCCGAACTATGAGTGAAGAATCACGCGAATCGAAGCCGCGCCGGCGGATACGTCCAGGCTGCGGCCTGATATTTTTCTGCATCATGATGGTGGTTGCCGCCTTGTGGGGGGCATGCCTGGGCGCATTTGTGCTCATGCTGGAAGATGCGGAAACGAGGATTACCGCCCTCGACCGCTACCGGCCCAACGTGGGCAGCCGCATCTACTCTTCTGACGACGAGATGCTGGGCGAATACAACATCGAGTTCCGGCAGCTGGTCAACCTGAATGAGATTCCGCTTCATCTGCAGAAAGCCATCATCGCGACCGAGGACGACATTTTCTACGAGCACAAAGGCGTGCGGCCCGACGCAATCGCCAATGCATTTCTGTTCATCTTGAGGACGGGCAAGATTCGCGGGGGCAGTACGATAACGCAGCAGATCGTACGCAATGTTGAGGAATACACCTCCGTGGGTATGGAGCGCACCATGACCCGAAAGCTGCGCGAAGCGGTCGTCGCGTTGCAGGTGGAGCGCGAATTCACGAAGGACGAAATCCTCGAGCTGTACTTGAATCAGTTGTTCCTGGGCGCGAGCGTGTACGGCGTGGAGGCGGCCGCACAGTTCTACTTTGGAAAGAGTTGTCGCGATCTGAATATCGCCGAGAGTGCGACGTTGGCGGGAATCGTATTGACCCCGAACAACAACCGGCCGGACCGGTACCCCGACCGAGCCACGGATCGGCGCAACGTTGTTCTGGGGCAGATGTTGGAGAACAAGTTCATTTCGCAGGCCGAGTATGACGAGGCCATTGCCACCAAGGTCACGGACTATACCATCTCTGAGGAAAAGCGGAACGCTGCCGCGTCAGGTGACACATCCACCGAGATCTGGCGTCCCAATCAGTTCAAGGCCGCGTACTTTGTCGAAGAAGCGCGTCAACGGGCCTACAACGAAGGGCGGGTCGTCAAGAAGGATCTGCTTGAGCAAGGGCTCGAGATCATTACGACATTGGACATGAACCTGCAACGCGCCGCCGAAGAGGCGTTGTTCAAGGGCCTCGACGAATTCGACGCGCATCGCCTTGCGTCTTTGAAGAAGCAGGGGCGCGAATCCGAATTTGTGCCCGTATCCGGCGCACTCGTCTGCCTGGACAACCGGCCTCAGTATTCCGGTTATGTGCGCGCGCTGGTGGGTGGGCGCGACTTCAACAAAGAGAAGTTCAACACGGCCACGCAAGCGCAACGTCAGCCTGGGTCCAGTGTGAAGCCGTTCGTGTGGCTGGCCGCAATCGACGCAGGACGTCAAGACAACATCACTCCGGCGACTATCCGCATGGACAGCCCGTTCGAGCGGTTTGACGGCGCGGGAAACAAGTGGAATCCGAAGAACTTTTCGGGTGATTACGCGGGGCCCGTGACACTGCGGTACGCGCTTGAGAAATCGATCAATATCGTGTCCATTCGCCTTGTCGAAGAAACGGAGATGCCGACGGTCCGCACGTATATCGAGCGCGCAGGCTTTACCATTCCGATCGATGACGCGGTTGGGCTCACGCTTGGTCTCGGCACGCACATGGTGACGGTGCTCGATCAGGCGACCGCGTATTCGACTATTGCCAAAGGCGGCGTGTGGTCTCCGCCGCTGTTCATCAGTGAGATTCGCGATCGCGACGGACTGACGCTGTGGAAACCGTCCATCAAGCGCGAAGAGCGTTTCCGGCCCGATGTCGCGTATGTGATCACGTCGATGCTTCAATCTGTCTGCGAGGCGCCATGGGGCACCGGTGCACGGTCCAGCGCGCTCAAGCGGCCCCACGCAGGCAAGACCGGCACCACCAACGAAAGCCGCGACGTCTGGTTCTGCGGATTCACGCCGCAACTGACCTGCGTAGTGTGGGTCGGGTATCGGGACAATCTCTCGCTTGGCAAAGGCGCCGATTTCACGGGCGGGCGTCTTGCGTGCCCGATTTGGACGGAATTCATGATTAAGGCGCACGAGGACATTCCGATCGAGAAATTCCCAGTACCCGAAGATCAGGGGCTCAAGTTTATCGAAGTGGATCGAATGACGCAGCGGAACGGCGTGCCGGGTTTCTACGGCGACAAGTTCAATGAAGTGTTTCTCGATGGTACCTACCCGCCTGAGAATCCGATCCAGGACCAGGAGCGGCAGGTGATGGAAGAACAACTGGAGCGGCGCGCGATTGAAGAACAGTTGCAGGGAGGCCTGCCGCCGGTGACCACGCCCGTCCCGTCTCCGGATACGCCACCGCCACTTGTTCCCTCGGATCTCTAGACCGACCCTATCGCTGTTGAAACGCGCTTTGTGTTAGGTTCCGGGTGCCGCCGGATCTGCGCGTTCGCGGTCAACGGCATTTGCGGACGCTGGCGCTTACCGAGGGGGGGGACACAGTCATGCAACCGGATATGGGACGCAGGCAATTCCTGGAACGATGCGCGGCGGGCTCCGTTATATCGGGTGTCTTGGAGATGGGTATAGGCAGCGCCTCGGCAGAGACCGAAGCCGCGTTGAGTCCCTCCGCCGCATCGAAGCCTGCGGACCAAACAGGATTGTACGAGACAGGCCGCGCCCCCTGGAAGTATTTCTCCGAGTACTACCCGAAGGGCACAAAGCTCGCCATGCTTTTGATCGATTCGTCGCACATGTATGGAGATGGCGGCGCGGTTGTGCCGACATTCGCGTGGATGTCTGAAGCCGCGGGGTACGTCTTCGACACGTATTGGGCGGAATTCGACGATCCGCGCTGGAACAAGTGGCCGTACTTTGGCTGCCGCGTCATGGAACAACTACTTCTCGTAAACTCCTATTTCGATGTGCTGTGGTGCACTCTGGGCAGCCATGCCAAATCGATGCTTGAACCGATCGCGACGCTGTCGGAGGCGTTGCACTTCGAGAGCTACGCGGACCTCTATGAGGGCCTCATGCGGCGTTGGGGCATTGAATCAACCGAAGCCGTCTACCTGCCACACGAACACGCTTACGACCAGCCTTTGTCGATGAACAAGGAAACCATTCCGTACGCCCAGACCGCCTACGGCGTCATGGGGGAGTTCTTTAACTGGGATGAGGTTCGCGAGAAGGAGTTCCCGGTTTGGTATGGAAGCGCGACCTATCCGTCCCGCCAGCGGGAGATCTGGAACGATCCGGCGGGAAAGTCGCCGGGATTTTACGGGCGCTTCAATTTCTATCTCTGGCCCGATGTTTATTTTTCGCGCAAGCTGGCGTTCACCGACCGGACGCCACTGCCGGAGGCGGTCTCTCGATTTCGGCTGTCCCAAGTCGATCTGCTGCATACAAAATCGTCCACTCCGCTTCCGGGGACGCATCTGACCGTGATTGACGAAACCGCGGAAAGCGACCGGGCGTGGGACCTCACGTACCGCGTATTCCGCCGATGGGAACGAGAAGCCAGAGGAATCGCCTACGGTATACATCAGGCTCATTCGTTCGATGCGCATTACGCGGGGTGGCTCATTCGCAGCCGGTGCTTTGCCGTATACGATCCGTATTGGATTGAGTACATGCCGAAGGCTGCGGCGCTCGCGAAGCAGATCGGAAACCGGCACATGGTGAGCGCAGGCGACGAGTGGGACCATTTTCTGTGGCCGTATTGCGTCCTGCAGGGGGTGGGGCGCCTTGATGTGCCAGCCACGGCGCGCATCCCGAGTATCAAGCGGGCCATGCGATTCTCGTTTTCCAAACCGGAAATCGCGCCATGGGAGTGCGAACTCTCGGAGGACGAGCTGCAACGCAATGCGGACCAGAACAAGATTGCGGTGTGCTACACGTTTGGAACGAACGAGCTTGGCTACTGCGAGAGCCTGCCCGTGCTGTTTGAGCACATCCGGGCGATGCGACTCAAGATTGGTCTCGGCTACTACTTGCCGCACATTGAGTATTGCCCGGAGTGGTATCACAAGCTCTTCACAAAGCACTTGGCTCCGCATATCGAACCCATGATGCACTATTGGGGGGTAAGCGCCCTATTTCCGAATGACAGCGTCATGCACGAATTCACGATGGACGATTTTCGGGTCGAAATGGAGACGGCACATTCGGAATGGGTCCGGCGTATGGGCCGCGAGTATCTCCCCGTGGGATACCTGGGCGGGCAGTTGGAATATTTCGCGTACGGCACCGAGTGGGACGGCGGCGGCTATGCGTATCCGACCTCGTGGACCGTCAAGCGAACTGGAGCAAAGGTCGATTGGATGGACCATATCGATCGCGAAGGCTATCAACAGTACCTTGCCCGGCGCGAGGACATCCGTCAAGCGAAAGTCCAGGCCGTCAAGGCCCTGGGCTACCGCTACTATATCGGCGAACGGCGCAATGCGTTTGACGGGGACTTCGTTCATGTCGGCGCACAAGGCTTTCACGCCGCAAGGCCAGACGCGGAGGTCAAGCCGTGGAAGCCAACGGCGGGGTTCTTCGCCGTCAAGCACGACTTGGGACTCACGTATTGTCCGGGCTATGCGGCGTTTTCCGCCGTCAACACTGCACGGCTGAGCGGAGCGTATCACTGGTCAAAGCAACTGGAGACGCTGAAGTGGTTTGCCGACGGGGGAAAAGACGGGCGATTCTTTCTGGTCAAACCGAACGAACTTGTCCGTTATCTGCGATTGCTCAAGGCGCAAGGTAAATTCGACGACTGCTACGAGTACTACACGCCGCGCATCGGTCGCGACACCTTTGTCGATCCCAAGGGCGCACCGTTCCAAGTCTAACCATCAATTTGCGCAGGCATGAAAAACCGCCCGGCGATTCTCGCGCCGGGCGGTTTCTACTTGCGATTCGATTCGCGGAGAGAACTAGCGACCGCGGTATCCGCCGCGTCCGCCGCCGCCACCGCCGCCGCCTTCGGTCTTCGGGCGGGCTTCGTTGACGTTCAACGCGCGTCCATCCTGCTGCTTGCCGTTAAGGGCATTGATGGCAGCCTGCGCTTCGGAGGAATTCGACATTTCGACGAATCCGAAGCCTTTGGACTTGTTCGTGAACTTGTCGACGATAACGCGAGCGGAATCGACCCGGCCATAGGCTTCAAAGGTCTTCCGGAGATCGGATTCCGTCGTTGCGTACGAGAGGTTGCCTACATAGATGTTCATCATGCGATCCTTTTCATTTACATCACCAAGAAATCAACGGGGTCACGACTGCTATGGTGGAGGATTGACCAAGGATTCGCATTGAGGTAGGTTTCACGTCAAGCAGGACTTTGATAACAATCAGCACCAAGAGCCAGGAACACCAGGCGCCACAACGCGCCTTTCCGGGATTGTTATATCACAATACGTTCGCGGACACAACGCCATCCGGTGGGGGCGGGGAAAGGGGGTGGAGAGTCACACGTCGATTTGCATGCGGTCGTGCATGCGTTTGAGGGCCCAAACCTCTTTTACGAATTCGTCGGCCAGTTCGGAATCGGCGGCGGCAAGCGCCCGGCAGAGTTCGAAGGCGCGCGGAAAGTCGTTCAATTCGATGTCGGCATAGGCGGAAAGCATGAGGGCTTCGATGTGCCGGGGGTGTTCGGCAATGACGGTCCGGAGCAGCGCACTGGCTCGGGCGGCCTCGCCCCGGTTGTAGGAGCGCACGGCCGCGCGAAATGCCCTGGGTTCTGAGAGGGACCGGACTTCCTCGAAGAGATACCGCGCCAGGTATACGCCGGGAGGGGCGAGCAGGAAGAGCATCAGCGCGGGCTGGTTTATGTATTCGCTCAATAGCGCCACGGGGGCATAGAGCAAGACGCTAATCATAAGTCCTTTGATAACAAGCGCGCGCAGGGGCCTAAGCCGATACCAGGTGTGGCTCGTCTGCAACGGGAACGACGTGTAGTCGCGGATGCGCGAGGAGAGTTCCTTTAGGCGCTCCATCAAGGTCTCCAGGTCTTCGTCATGTTTTCGCGCGCGCCAGAACTCGATATGTTGGGGCGCGGGTTCCGAATTCACCCAGAGCAGCATCGCGGGACGCCGGCGCCCCCATGTCGCGAGCCAAAACGCGCCGACGAATACGAAGAATGCCGCTGGCGCTCCGAGTGCCGTCAAGACCCAGGGCAGGACATCGCCGGACAGTACGTGGAGCGCGGCATCCATGACACCGAACAGTACCGCAACAATGAGGAAGAAGAAGACAGCGCGCACCAGGCGGCGGTTATCTCTCCGCATGGTTTCGCTGATGGATATCCACTCGACGGGAATGAACACGGTGGCGCTGCCCGCCCAACCGGACTGATGGTAGACAAGCACGGTGCCGCGGATTTCCAAGGTTGCTTCGCCAAGGCTTCCCACGGGGCGGATTGTCGCTTTGAGTGGTTTCGCTTCGTTCATGAGTGGAGGCGCCTGCTCGTGCATAGATTTACGGGTAAGTATACGGACTCGGCAAGCCCGAAATCCAAGTCCTTTCGGGGTCATTCAAATTGCGCGTAATTGTCTGAACTCACGAGCGGGAGAACCGAGTATGCGGTGTCCGTACACGGGCATTGAAACCGGCCATCCGTTTCGATACCCTCGCTCTATGATGAGTGGTGGCGGTCACTATGAGACGTTTGGGCAGGCTCCGGAACTGGACGGGGCTTCTGCGTGGTTCAATGTAGATAAGCCGCTGCGGTTATCTGAGCTGCGCGGAAAGATCGTCCTTCTCCACTTCTGGACCTCGTGCTCGGTCAATTGCATGCACGTCCTGACCGATTTGGGCCGCTTGGAGGAAAGCTACTCGGACGCGCTCGTAATTGTCAGCATTCATTCTCCTAAGTATCCCAACGAAAAGTCTTCGGATCGCCTTGGCCGGATTATTGAGCAATATGGCATTCGCCACGCGGTGGCCAACGATGAAGATCTGGTTCTTTGGCGTACGTCGGCAGTGCGCGCTTGGCCGACCCTGTGCCTGATCGATCCTGAGGGTGAAGTGGTGGCCGCTTTTGCGGGTGAAGGCCATTTCAAAGAGCTGGATCGGCGGATTGCCGCGCTTGTGAAAACGTGCCGCGAACTGGGCAACCTGGATGAATCGCCATTCTCGTACGTGTTGGAAGAGCCGGTCGCTCAATCGGATTCCCTGCTTTATCCAGGAAAGATCTGCATTGATCCGGCATCGGAGCGCGTATTCGTCAGCGACACGGGCCATAATCGGATTGTCGTCTGCTCACTGGATGGGAAGATGCTTGAGTGCATCGGATCGGGTAAGACCGGATTGGCGGACGGCTCGTTTGAACAGGCTACCTTCCGCAAACCGCAAGGACTCGCCGTGTCCAATGGACGGCTCTATGTCGCGGACACGGGGAATCACGCCGTCCGAGAATGCGACCTGGGTAAGCGGTATGTGTTTAAGTTTGCCGGGGGCGGCGAACGGGGCGATTATCGGACCATGTCGGGCGGCATGGATACGCTTCTGAGTTCGCCGTGGGATCTGGAAATCGTCGACGGCATGCTGTTTATTGCGATGGCGGGATCGCATCAGGTTTGGCGCGGCGCAATCGAGTCGCGCAACCTGCGTCCGTTTGCGGGATCAGGCATAGAAGGCCTATCCGATGGGGCGGGGCCATCGGCGCATCTGGCTCAACCGAGCGGTATTTCGCACGGTGGCGATTTCCTGTACATAGCCGACAGCGAAACGGGCGCTATACGTCGGGCGAACCTTCTGTCTTCCGGTTATATGGAGACATTGGTAGGCCGCGGCCTATTTGAGTTTGGTGATGAAGTTGGCCGATTCACGGCTACGCGACTGCAGCACCCGATGGGCGTTCAATGGTATGAAGACCGCCTCTATGTGGCGGATTCGTATAACCACCGGGTCAAAGTCTTGTATCCCAAGGAAATGTCGGTGTCCAACGTTGCGGGTACGGGCCGGCCCGGTTGCGGAAGAGGTATCGGCGGGGCTCTGAATGAGCCGGGTGGAATCGCCGTTCACAAGGGCGCGTTGTACATAGCAGACACCAACAATCATCGCATTGCCGTTATGAATCTGGAGTCCGGTGAACTAAGCACATTGCCGATTCGGTTTTGAGCCTTATCGCCACAGCAAACCAGTGGGCATTAGAAAAGCCAGTCGTGTGCCAGATGCTTCGTCCGCCGGAGGCGGACTCAGCTTCACAGATATAGATCGGCGCGAAGTGCCGTTGTGAACGGGCAGTCTCTGAGGAGTTCAATGCGTCCAGTTTGGGGGGTATTCTCATGGTTTCGTTGATCGTTATTTCGCACTTGCTGCTTGGCGTCCCGGTAGTGGATGCCGAGATTGCCGCGCGCGATGCGTGGGCAAATCAGGCTTTTGGCATCGGCCAAGAGAAGCGCGAGTTTACTCCGCCGTTCTCGTTCACGTTTGGCGGCAAGCCTTCGTCAGAAGTGCTGCCTGCTTGGAAGCCGGCCTTTGCCGAGGGGCCCGAATCTGACGCATCAAAGACGACAGTCATCATGTGGCGCGACCCCGCCTCGGGGTTGGAGATTCGCGCGGAAGTGACGTCGTTCAAGGACGCGCTCTCGCCCGCCGTGGAATGGGTGCTCTACTTCAAAAACACGGGGGCGGCGGATACGCCGATCCTTCAGGACATTCGCGCGCTCGACGGCGGGTTGCCGCTGGAGAGGGCAGGACAGGCGCGTATTCACTACGCCAACGGCAGCGAATGCAGGCTAGACGATTTCGCGCCCCACACCACGTCGCTGGGTCCGAATGCGGACGATCCTCAAGGCGGCTGGATCGGCGAGGGCAACCCGCTGCACTTGGAGTCCAAGCAGGGGCGCTCCTCATGCGGGACGCTTCCCTTCTTCAATGCCGACATGATGGATCACGGTGTCATGGCGGCAATTGGCTGGACAGGGGATTGGGCGGCGGACTTCTACCGCACCGATACCGAGCTTCGCATGCGCGCTGGCATGCGCCGTACGCATTTCAAGCTGCTTCCCGGTGAAGAAGTGCGGTCGCCTCGGATGATGTTGCTGTTCTGGCAGGGAGACCGCTTACGGGGCCACAATCTGCTGCGACAGTTTATCTTGAAACACCACACGCCGACCGTGAACGGCAAACCGGCGCAGGCGCCCATCTGCAATGCCACGTGGGGCGGCAACTTCGCCGACAAGCACATCGCTCACGGAAAGTGGTGGAAAGACCAGGGATTGCCCCTTGAGTTCCTGTGGGTCGATGCGGGGTGGTACGGCCAGGATACGCCGAAAGAAGGGGCTAACGTATTCAACAGCAATTGGGGCGCGTACACGGGAGACTGGCATGCCAATCCCGGCTACTTCCCCAATGGTCTTGCGCCGGTGGGCAAGGCACTCAACGATATGGGGATGGGCTTCCTGCTGTGGCTCGAAGTGGAGCGCGTGGTCGCGGGTACGCCGTGGACAAAGGAGTACCCCGGTTACATGATGGGTCCCATTGGCAGTAACTTCCTGTTTAATCTCGGGAATCCTGAGGCGCGTCAGATGCTGACCGACTTCCTGTCCCAATTGATCGACGAAGGACATGTCGGGTGTTACCGGCAAGACTTCAACATGGACCCGCGTCCGTATTGGGAAGCCGCGGACGCGTCTGACCGCGTCGGCATCAGCGAAATCCGTCACATCACGGGCATGTATGCGATGTGGGACGAGTTGCGCGCGCGGCATCCCGGCTTGCTCATCGACAATTGCTCAAGCGGTGGACGCCGCATTGACCTGGAAACGATCTCGCGAAGCATTCCGCTGTGGCGCAGCGACGTGCAGTGCTGGCAAGACTTTGGCGTCACGGCCATGCAAGGGCAAACCCAAGGCCTGGGGCTGTGGGTGCCGCTGAGCACGGGTGCGTGCGACCGTCCGGACACGTATGTGTTTCGCAGCGCGCTCGGGCCTGGGATCGTGATGATCATGGTGGAATTCGAGCGCGACATTACCAAGCACTTCCCAGTCGATTGGTTGAAGGCGCGAATGGACGAAATCACTGCCGTGCGGAAATATTTCTTGGGCGACTTCTATCCGCTGCTGACTTTTTCGTTAACCGACGATGTGTGGTCAGCGTGGCAGTTCGACCGGAACGATCTTGGCGAAGGCATGGTGTTGGCGCTGCGACGTCCGCAAAGCCCATTCA